>JAZRDX010000137.1:0-7546 GCA_045660565.1 Eubacteriales bacterium | reverse complement strand
CGGAAAAGACTGACACGGGTAAGAAATTTGAATTTATTATAAAGCTTACCCCCGTTTCTGCGGGTGAGGGTAGGGTTAGCGTCGGTTTTTCCGCAAAGGGAATCAGCTTCTTAGGCATCGGAAAGCTTGACAAATCGCTCGGTCTTTTCGGTGAAAGTGTAGTAAGCGACGGTTTTGAATACACCCTTTCAACAGACGGAACGTACTATAAGCTCAGCGGCAAGGGAACGGCAAGCGGTTCTATGTTCAAAATACCTGCCGAGCATAACGGGCTTCCCGTAAAAGAGATTTCGGCATACGCATTTGACGGACTTGATACGGTGAAATATATATCGGTTACCGAGGGTATAGAAAAAATAGGCGCGTACGCATTTCGCGACTGCACGGCACTTGAAACGTTAGCGCTTCCCGCTACCGCTACGGTGGCTGAAGGCATACTTTCCGGTTGCACGTCTCTTAAGTGGCTTGAGGTTAATCTTGATAACATTCAGTTAAAGAAGCTGTTTGAGGATTCACCCTCAGGTATTCCGAACTCGCTTGAAACCGTATCGGTGGTCGGTGCCGTCTCGCTTTGCGAAAATGCTTTCGAGGACTGCGAAAAGATTAAAAGCATCTCTCTTCCCGCGACGCTTACGACCGTAGGAAAAAATGCATTTGACGACTGTTCCGCTCTTGCTACGTTTAAGCTTGACGAGAAAAACAAGTCGATGTTTATGCAGTGCGGAATACTGTATATGAACGGTACCAACAAAATACTTGGAAGCGTTGCATATTTTTCCGGTGAAATGACCTATCCGAACGGAATCACCGCTATCCCGGGCGGAGATATGTCTGCTGTAACGCATATAACAGTTCCCGATACCGTTACACGTTTTAAAGGAACTGTAATCGGTCTTTCTCCAAGTGAAGCTAAGGGACCGAGCTTCGTTTTTAAAAACATGAGCGACAAGAAAAAGCTGGTTACGGCGGTCGTTACGAGCGGAAGTGAGGCTCCTCTGTTTTACGGAGCAACAAAGCTTACGTCTGTTACTCTGCCGAGCGGAATAACTAAAATAGAAAACAATAGCTTTCACTTTTGCAGCAGCCTTAAATCAATTGAAATACCGAGCGGCGTAATCTCTATCGGAGACGTGGCGTTTTCCGGATGCAGCTCTCTTACCTCGGTCAGTATTCCCGCCACTGTTACTAAAATCGGAGAATGGGCGTTTGAGGACTGCACCGCTCTTACGTCGGTTTCGCTTCCTGGAGGCGTAACGGAAATTTCAATGGGTGCCTTCTCCGGTTGTAGGGCGCTGAAGACGGTAAGCCTTCCGAGCGGAGTAACAATGATAGGAAAGCAGGCGTTTGAGGACTGCGCTTCTCTTACGTCAGTCAACGTTCCGTACGGGGTTGAGATTATCAAGGAAAAAACCTTCTTCGGATGCACAGGGCTTAAATCGGTTATTCTTCCCGACTCAGTAACCGAGATAAAGGAAGAGGCGTTTGCAAAGAGCGGTCTTGAAGCCTTTGAGGTTCCAACGTCGGTAACGGTTATTTCGATGGCGGCGTTTAATAACTGCCGAAGCCTGAAATCCATAACGGTTCGAGCGGGCAACACTTCATTCCATTCAATAGACGGAGTTCTATATCATACAAAAACCAATCAGATCTGGATTCGCCCCGCGGGAAAGCAGTAAAATAAAGGAGTATTTCGGCAAATGAGTTCTGGCACAATGCTAAAAAAATTAAAGCGCGCGCTGTGTGCGTTACCCATTATCGCACTTATCGGAACGGTGTTTTTCGGCTGCTCCTCCGAGGGAGATGATTCCTCCACCAATCCGGATAACGTGGATGCGTATATCAAAAACGGCGGGTACAGCGTTGCTTATATTCTAAGTGAAGGTGATTTTCAAAATCTGAAAAAAGACGTTGAGTCCGGAAAGTCCGTTAAAAAGTGGAAGGATAAATATACGTCAGTTACCGAACTAAACGTCGGCGAAACGTATTACGCGGTAGGATACACCGTTGCCGAGACCAACGACAGAAGCCCCGTGGAATTTGAGCGCGGCAGCGGATTTGACTTCAGTGATGAAAAGGACGGAGAAATCTATCTCGGCGCCGCCTACGAGAGCTACATCCCCATTGACAGCCACAAGCCAAGCATAGAGCGCATAAGCGATTCCGACGATTATTACTTACACTACGAGGTAACGGTACCGGAGGGCGGCAGAAAAGCGGAAATCTGCACGTACATTATGTTTACACCGTATGAGGATATGAGGATTAAGCTCACCTACGGAATGAACGCAACTCGGACGAAAGGCAACTATGGGTACGGAAAAGTCGCGGAGATAACGGTTGATTCCTACCACGCGGACAAGGTTGACCTTGTTGATATGAAGGTCTCGTATCTTACGAGCGGTAATTACGTTAACGGAAAATACGACGAGGCAAGTCTGCAAAGCACGGTAGATGCGAAGATAGGTGAAACCTATTATATGGTTATAACGGGAAAGCTTAAGCCGCGCCTTAGCCAAAGCGATGGAAAAAGCGTATCGCTTGAGATCGCGGTGCTCCCGTCCTCGAGTGCTTTTGCAACGCTTGAAACCGCGAGCAGTGGTACGTATACCGAAAAAACGAATAACGATACAAGATTTATCACCGTCGAATTCAAGCTTCCCGAAAACGCAGAGGAGGAAAAAGAATTTACGGTTATAGTTAAGCTTAAGCCTGCCGCTGTCGAAAATCTGTACACATACATCGCCTTTTTCTCGGACAGCAATATAAGCGTGGTTGGAGAAAACAGGATTGTTAACGTCAGCACAGAGGTTACGGGTAACGGATAAAGTATTTTTCGATTTTGGAAAATTGTTATGCAAATAGGAGATAGGTATGCTGAAAAAATTTAAATTTGCGCTGTGTATTTTAACCCTCGCGGCGCTTACGGGAGCAGTCCTTTTCGGCTGTTCAAAGGAGAACAAATCAAAGGAGGGGGATACCTCCAACGTCTGTTATATAATTAAAGAGTCCGACTATGCCGAGTTTAAAAACAGATATACGCTGCGTGAGCCGGAAGAGAAAGAAAAAAAGAAGGATGAGGAGCCGTACCGTGTTCCCTACGTTGAAACCCTGACGGCAGGGGAGCGGTATTACGTAGTCGGGTATACATATGCATTTACCAAGGACGACAGCGTTATTGAGTTCTGGGATAACTGCGGATTTACCCTTACCGCCAGCGTGCCGATAAGCGATGCTATTGACGTTGTGGATGCCGGCTACGACATTTGCGGCGGCGGCTCAAGCGTTCGTATAAACCGTGATACCGAAGCGGAAGCCAATGACAAGGTGATGTTCTATAACGTCGTTCCTACGGCAAACAGCGGACAGATGGAGTTTGTCTCGTATCTCGTAATAGAGCCTAAAGCGGAGGTAACGCTTGATATAAGATACCAGGTAGTCGGTTCGAGATACAAGACCTACAACGGAGCGTTTTTTGACCGCGCAAACTCCGTTTCGGAGAATAGGGGTACCGTTTATTTCGCCAAAAAAATCGATATTTCAAACGTAACGGTACAGTATATCGATGGCAAGGATTACATAAACGGAAGCTACGACGCATCGGCTATTAAGGATACGCTTAATATGAAGGTCGGTAAGATTTATTATATGATTCTTATTGCCAACGTAAATTCCAAAATTGAGAAAAGTGCCGGAGAGACCTTTTCGCTTGACGTAAAGCTGCCGCTAACGCTTGTTGACGGAACGCTTGAGGTGGCGGGAAGCGGTAACTTTAATGAAAGCAAAACGGATACCGAAAAGAATATAAGCGTAAGCTTTAAAATACCCGAAAAATCGGAGGGCGAAAAGAAGATAACGTGTATTGTAAAGCTTATTCCGGTAGCAACAGGCGAGCCTAACGTAAACGTAAGCTTCTCCGCGTATCAGGTAAGTATACTCGGAGACGGCAGAAGCGACACCGTCTGTAACCTATCGATTGACGGAGTGGAAATGACGAGCGAGGGCTTTGAATACAGACTTTCCGACGATAAGACGTACTATATCCTCGAAGGCGTCGGCTCAGCGAGCGGTAGCAGTAGCTTTCTTATCCCCGCGCAGTATAACAGTAAGCCTGTAAAGGAGATAGCCGAGGGCGCGTTCAGAGACGTTAAAAATATGAGAACGCTTGAGGTTTCCGAGGGCATAGAAAAAATAGGCGAAAACGCCTTCCGCGGATGTACTAACCTTTTAACGGCAAAGCTGCCAAGCACCGCAACGGTAGGCAATTATGTCTTTGCCGGCTGTTCTTCACTTGCTTCTCTTACGGTAAACCTTAACGGAAAACAGCTAAAGCAGCTGTTTGGCGAGGGAAATTCAAGCATACCCTCCTCACTTAAGACGGTAGAGATAGTCGGCAGTACCACTCTTGCCGCTTCGGCATTTGCAGGCGGAAGTATGATAGAAAGCATATCTCTCCCCGAAACGCTCACCACGGTAGGCAGCGGCGCGTTTTCCGATTGCTCCTCTCTTGCCTCACTTACCGTTGACTCTCAAAATCAAAATATCTTCGTTCAGTGCGGAATACTTTACGACAAGGCAACAGTATCAGCGCTCGGCTGGGTTAGCGTATTCCCGGGAATTATGAACTACCCAGAGGGCGTTGTAAGCATCCCGGGCGGCGATATGTCTACCGTAAACGATATAACGGTCCCCGATAGCGCTACCAGGTTTATAGGTACGGTCAAAGGACTTGCGCCGATGGGAGCGCGCGGTCCCCGTTTCCTTTTTAATGAAATTAACGTGGTGAACCTCGTAACCGCTAAGGTTACGACCGGCAGTGAAGCTCCCGTATTCTCGGGCGCCGAAAAGCTTACCGAGGTCGTACTCCCCGATACAGTTACCGCTATCCCGTATAACGCTTTTAACGGCTGCAAGGCACTTAAAACCGTAAATATTCCGAGCACTGTTGTTTCAATAGGCGGAGCGGCGTTCAGTGGCTGCGTAAGTCTTTCCGAAATCACCCTGCCGAGCGGTATAACGGCTATCGCGGGACTTGCGTTCAAGAACTGCAAAGCGCTTAAAACGCTGAAAATCCCGAGCAGTGTAACGGAAATAGGCGAGAGGGCGTTTGAGGGATGCTCGTCTCTTACCTCGGTGGTAATGCCAAGCGTAATTACCGAGCTTAGTGATTATGCGTTCAAGGACTGCGTAAAGCTTGCCGCGATAACGATACCCGCAGGTGAAATATATATTCAGCCGCACGTCTTTGAGGGCTGTACCGCTCTCGCTTCTGTTGTAATTCCGAGCGGAGTTGAATACATCTGCGAAGGCGCGTTCAGCGGATGTAAGAGCTTAAAGTCGATAACCCTCCCCGATACACTTCGTATAATTGATCCGATAGCATTTGAAAACAGCGGTCTTACCTCGATAACCATTCCCGCGACGGTTACCTCGCTTTCCACGACGGCTTTCAAGGATTGCACGAGCCTTAAATCGATTACCGTGGACGAGGATAACGCCAAGTTCTATTCAAAGAACGGTGTAGTGTATTATAAGTCAGATAACAGCGTATGTATACGTCCTGCGGGAAGCGGAAACAAGTGATCTCTTAGAGCTTATTCGTTTTGGGATGAGCTAAAACGTGTGGTTCGACAGGCGATTGCTTCTTTAAAAGTAAATGTATAAACACCCTCTGTGGGGAAAACAACGGACAGGCTCTTGACCTGACTTATATGTTTTCCGCGAGGGTGTTTTTGCTTATCCGACGTGGATTTGTCGGTTTATTGCTAAAAAAATGCTTTCATTTGTAATATACGGTTGACAAAAAAACTAATATGTGATATAATGGTGTAGAATATATTTATTACGCGCGCAAAGGCGCGTATATAAAAAGAACATGTTACCTAAAAGGTGGCGGAAAGGGAGATTACGGTGAAAAAAAGACTAAGAGTGGCAATGGTTGCCTTTGCGCTTGTGGCCTTAGCTGCGACAGCGCTTATCGGGTGCTCTTTTGGCGGCGGAAGCAGCAAGGGGTCAACGAGCAATCAGTGCTACATAATAAAATCGGACGATTTTTACGATTTTCAGACTAATATGATTTCGACGGACGATGAAAAAGATAAAAAGGATAAAAACGAATATACGGTTCCAAAGGTTGACGAATTGACGATAGGCGAGACCTACTACATCGTCGGTTACACCAAGGCGTCCACCTCGGACGGAAGCGAGCTTAAGTTTAATGGCGGTGAGTTCAGGCTTCGTACAGGGGATTCCGAAATCCTTATTGCCGATGTTCTTGAGGTTACGGATTACGGAAGCGCGGGCGGCAACAGCGCCGGTGTTTACTTTGGCGAAGATAGCGGAAGCATGGTTACGTATGAGGTTGAGCCTCATTCGAGCAGCTCCGAGGCACAGTTTATCGTTTTCCTTGAGATAGTGGCGAAGGCGGAGTTCAAGCTTTCCGCCGAATATTACGTAGGCGCGACGATTAAGAAAAACACCTATGGAACCGCGAGCAGTCATTCGGCGACCGCGAATGCCTACTATTCCGAAAAAGTAAGCTTAAGCGAGCTGAATATCTCGTATCTCACCTCCGAAAACTATGGCGACGGAAGATACAATACAGCAAATCTTGTAAGCTCGGTCGATATGAAGGTCGGCAAAGAGTACTTTATGGTTATTACCGCCAAGGTGAAATCCTTAATTGAAAAAAGCGTTGATGAAACGATTTTACTTAACGTTAATGTCTCGCCCCTTTCGGTGGTTGACGGAACGCTTGAGGAGGCGGGAAGCGGTCAGTTCAGTGAAAGCAAGACCGATACCGAAAGGAATATCAGCGTAAGCTTCAAAATTCCCGAGCCTGAGGAGGGGGATAAGACTATAACCTTTATCGTTAAGCTTACTCCCGTTTCGCTCGGAAGTCCAACCGTTAAAATAAGCTTCTCCGCGACGGAAATAAGTATTATCGGAAATCAGAACAAAACCGAAAAGACGCTTCTTATAAACGGCGAGGAAAAAACGAGTGAAGGCTTTGAATACACCCTTTCCTCGGATAAATCATACTACATACTTACAGACCTCGGAATGGCAAAGGGAAGCATATTCTTAATTCCCGATACCTACGACGGAAAGCCCGTTAAGGAGATTGCCGACAGAGCGTTTAAGGATTTAAAGAATATAAAGTCCATTGAGATCTCCGAGGGTATCGAAAGAATAGGCAGCTATGCTTTCCAGAACTGCACAAGTCTTTTGACGGTTAAATTCCCGAGCACGGCAACGCTCGGAAGCTACGTTCTTTCGGGCTGCACAGCGGTTACAACCCTTACCGCAAATCTCGGTGGCGGACAGCTTAAGGCATTATTCGGTTCAAGTAACACGAGCGTTCCTACCGCGCTTAAAACGGTAACGCTTGTCGGAGACACAATACTTGCGGCAAACGCTTTTGCTGGCGGAAGTAAAATCGAGAGCGTTTCGCTTCCCGCTACCCTTACCACGGTTAGCACATCGGCGTTTTCGGGCTGCACCTCGCTTACCTCACTTACCCTTGATTCCCAAAATCAGAGCCTCTTCG
>JAZRDX010000136.1:0-6251 GCA_045660565.1 Eubacteriales bacterium | reverse complement strand
CGGAGCCCCCCGTCCTCGCTAACGAAAATGCGCATAGCTCCCTTATGGGTATGCGTGCGCTGGGTAACGAGAGTTGTATCTCGCATCATACTCCAGAATGCATTGTAGCTTATTGTTGGAACGGTGGACTTGATCGCGTGTAATCCCGTAGACTCCGGAAGCAGTGCGAGCATAGCTCCGTTTGTGTCAAAAATTACTCCTTGATAACGGTTTTGAGAGCTGATACCGACCCAGTCCTTCGTATCAAGCTGCGGTGCCATAAGCGTACCGAGAATATACTTCGGAGTACAGTAGGAATAGCGGTATATATGTCCCCATTCGGTATTAACCCGGTAGTCCGGGAAGTGGTTTGCCTCAGTAGATCTGCCGAAGGGACGGCTTTCAACGGTATAGCGGCCGCGTTTTTCGTGCTCATGTATAAGCTGTCCTACAAGCTCCGGAAGTCGGTAGCCGCAGTCAAGAAGAACGTAGTCCATACCGCCGGGCGCTGCAAACCCACTGATTCCACAGTAATACCAAGCCCATCTTGCCGCCTCGCTCCCGGTACGTATAGCGCTGCCGGGATAAATACGGGACTGTCCGCCTCCGTGGATACCATTTATCTGCTCCTGCGCCCACGTCGTCCAGAACACGGTAAGAAAATCTCCGGTAAGACGGCAAAGCTCCGGGTTCGGTGAAAAATCGTAAAGTCCCATTACGTTTTTGATCGTATGTATACAGTAGCATTTGGAATGGATCTCAACAAACATGGATCTTTTTACGCGCTCGCGCATCCACTCCTCGAAGAATCTCGACCATTTGTCAAAATGCTCCTGTACTGTGCCACCGTCGGAAAGGAGCTCTCCTCCAAGACCGTGACGGATTAAAATAAGCTCAAGCTGCCAAAGGGCACTGTTTTTCTGAACGTGATGGTTTTCGCTTTCATAGATATTCCACGTGGTATCCCCCTGCCACTCGGCATTGACGAGCTTTGAATTATCACGGCAGTATCCGAGCGCCATCTCAATGAACGTATCTTCTGCTTCCTTAGAAACAAGTCCCGCCTCGTCCTGTCCGAGGCTATCATAACGCAGCATAACGCGACAGAACTCGCTGATATTCCAATAAAAGGAGTCGCGATCGTCGCGAACGTCGGTATTTTCAATATAAAAACGTGAATTATCGATTATTGCCTGATTTGCCTCGGCATAAAATTCCGTTTCTCTGTTATGAAAAACTCGAATAGTAAAAATAGCAAGTGCATACGAAAAATTGCGTGAAACACGCGGGTGTCCGTGGAATATCGGAGGTACAACCTCCTTGCGTACAAGCTGTGCTCCGCGAAAATGCTCCCAGCCGTGTTTGATACGTTCGTCCTGTGATTTAACTGAAAGAAGGTCGTAATTCATATCTTTTTCCTCCGAAAAGTTTTTTCGTTGTAATTTTCATACAGATAAATTTCAATAGTTTAACTTCAAAACAGCAAAAGGAAATCAGATTAAACGATATGCACCCCGAAAATTTAAAATTTTGAGGTGCATATCAAATTATTATTTTTTATTCTTCTCCGGAAATAATGTAAGCATAAACGGGCTGTCCACCGTTAACAAGGGTTACCTCTGCGTACGGGTTAACCTTTTCACTGATGATCTCAACTGCTCTTTCCGCTTCATCGGCACTTACGTCCTCACCGTAATAAACAGTAATTATGCTGTTCTTCTTAACAGCGTCCGCAACGAGCGCAAGACATTCGTCTCTGGTGTCAGTTACGTATTTAACCTTATTTTCAACAAGTCCGAGCATCTGTCCGGTCTTTATCTTCTTACCGTCAAACGTGGAGTCATGCGCCGCATAGGTTACCGACGTCGTTTTGGTCTCGGCTATCTTTTCTTCCATAGCCGCTCTGTTCTCCTCAACCGAAAGGTCCTCAGAGAACGCAAACATCGCGGAAACTCCCTGCGGAACGGAAACGGTCTTAATAACCTCTACTCTCTTATCGGTGGTAAGCTCTGCCGCCGCCTTAGCAACGAGATAAATATTACTGTTATTAGGAAGAACGAATACCGTTTCGGCAGGGGTTGCCGCTATTGCCTTAAGCATATCGTCGGTACTCGGATTCATAGTCTGACCGCCGGTTACAAGCTTATCAACACCGAGGTCGGTAAATACAGCCTTAATTCCGTCGCCGGAGCAAACGCTGACAAATCCGTAAGGCTTTTCAGGCGCAGCGGATACAAATTCGTCCTCTTTCTCCGCCTTTTCTTCCTCTTTGGCAATAAGTCCGGAATGCTGGTTCTTCATGTTTTCGATTTTTACTGTATAGAAGGAGCCGTATTTTACAGCCTCCGAAAGAACCTTTCCGGGATCGTCCGTATGAACGTGGATCTTAATAATATCGGCGTCCTCAACGAAAACCACGCTGTCTCCCGCGTTAATTACAAATTCGTGGAGCGCTTCAACGGTTCCCTCTCCCTCGTATTCCTTACTCTTGGTAACGATACACTCGGTACAGTACGGGAAGGTTATGTTCTCGGTATCAAACTGAGAGAAATCCGCCTGCGATTCTGTGGGCGCAGATGTGTTTGTTGCTTCAATAGGCTCATTCTTAAGAGCTGCGAGCATTCCCCTGAGAACTGCGATAAAACCGCATCCGCCCGCGTCAACAACGTTTGCCTGCTTTAATACGGGAAGCATTTCGGGAGTTTTTGCAAGCATATCGCGTGCCGCGGAAAGCATAGCCTCGAAAAGCTCTATCATATCCTCGGTAGCACCGCCTTCGGCACTTATTATCTCGGTAGCCTTTTCCGCACTCGCTCTCATAACAGTAAGTATAGTTCCCTCCTTGGGAGCCATAACAGCCTTATACGCAAGCTCAACACCGCGTGCAAACGCCGCCGCCATTTTTACTGTATCGGCACTTTCGGTTTCCTTAAGCTCTTTGCCTACGCCTTTAAAAAACGAGGAAAGAATAACTCCGGAGTTTCCTCTCGCCGCGCGAAGGAAGGTCTTTGCAACCTTATCAGAAACCTCTGCAAGGTTTCCCTTGAAGCCTGCAAGCTCTCCGTTTCTCGCGGGAAGCATCGTAAGGCTCATATTAATTCCCGTATCTCCGTCGGGAACCGGGTAAACGTTAAGATTATTTATTTCCTCTCTCTCGTTATCGAGCGCGTTTGACGCAGAGGTTACCATGTCGCGGTACAGATTTCCGTCAATAACCTTCACGGTATTTAAAGTTTCTTTTTTCATTGGAATATATCCTTTTCAATTTATTTTGCTGAGTATTAATCAGTAAATCAGATTATTTCTTTTCTCTGTCAGCGCCTCTTCCGTTGTTACCGACAACGAAAACCGCAAGCGTTCTGTATCCTGCGTGCGCACCGATAACGGGACCGATGTAGTTAACTATAATTTCCTTTTCGGGGAGCTCGTCCTTTATCATATTTATAAGCATATCTACGTCGTCATCGCAGTCGGCGTGGCTTATAAATATAGGAGTTTCATTCGCATCGGCAGCCTCAGCTACAATTTTATCCTTAAGCTTTTTTATCGCGGGGGTACGTCCGCGCATTTTATCGTAGGGAACAAGCTTTCCCTCGGGAGAAACGTAAAGCATAGGCTTTATCTGGAGCATAGATCCGAAAAATGCCGCCGCAGAGGAAATTCTGCCGCCTCTCTTAAGCTGACCGAGGTCGTCAACGGTAAACTCATGGCATATATTACTCTTTAAATCCTCAGCGTAGCTTACAAGCTCGTCAAACTCCATTCCGTCAAGTCTCTTTTTCGCAATGAGATGTACTAAAAGTCCCTGTCCGCAGGATGCGCCGAGAGAGTCAACAACCGCTATCTTACGGTCCGGATACTCTTCGGAAAGCTCCTCGGCAACTATTTTGGCGTTCTGGCAAATGCTGGAAAGCGCCGATGAGAAAGAAACGTAAATAACGTCCTTGCCCTCTTCAAGTGCCGGCTTAAACGAATCCTCTATTTCGTAAGGATTAAGCGCAGAGGTGGAAACGGTAGCTCCCGCCTTAAGGTCTGTGTAAAATTTTATAACCGGATACTCCGGGTTATCGGGATAGCCTTTGTAGTTTTCTCCGTTTACCGAAAAGGTTATCGGAATAACAGAAATGTCAAGGTCTTTAATCTGTGCCGCGGTAAGGTCGCAGCCGGAGTCTGTAATAATTACGTAATTTGCCATATTTTTCAGTTCCTTTTCTATATATTTACTTTTTTGTGTAGACAAATGGGAAAAAATATGTTATTATTATTTTACCATATATTTTCTTTAAAATCAATGCTTTCTGTGTAATTAATACCGAGATTACGGAAAAAGTTACAATATAATAAAAAATATTTTTTATTTTCTTTATTTAAGAAAGGACTAAGCCGAAAATGAACAAATATCTTGAATGCGGAGTTATTGCAAATACTCATGGGATAGCGGGAGCGGTCAAGGCTCTTTCCTGGTGCGATTCCCCCGAGGTTCTCGCTTCTCTTCCCTCCGTTTATACCGAGCAGCTCGGAGTTTACATCGAGCTTGAAATCGAAAGCGCTTCTGTTTACAAGGATACCGTTATCTTTACCTTTGCAGGCATTGACGATATTGACAAGGCGGCAAGGCTTAAGGGAAAAACACTTTATGCTTTAAGAGATGACTTTCAGCTTGAAGAAGGAGAATACTTTATTGCCGACCTTATCGGTCTTGACGTTATTGATGCCGAAAGCGGTAAGGTTTACGGAAAAATCGAGGGTGTAAACACGAACGCGTCCCAGATGCTTTACGAGGTAAAAACCGCCTCGGGAATAAAGCTTCTTCCCGCCGTTGACGCATTTATTAAAGAGATAGTTTACGAAAAATGCGTTTACGTTAACAACATTCCGGGACTTCTTGACGATTAATTTTATTTTTATTTCCGTATAACGGTCGCAGTCTCTTAACGAAAGGAAACTCTTAAAAATGAGATTTGATATAATGACGCTTTTTCCCGAAATGATTGAAAACGTACTGAGCGAAAGCATTATCGGGCGTGCAAGGGATAAAAACATTATTTCGGTTCACGCGCACAATATAAGGGATTATTCCGAGGACAAGCACCGCCGCGTTGACGACACTCCGTGCGGCGGCGGCAAGGGTATGCTTATGGCTGTGCCTCCGATAGACGCCTGCCACAGTGCCGTTCTCGCCAAAGCGCCGGAGCTTAAAACGAGAACCGTTTATATGTCTCCTCAGGGCCGTGTTTTAACACAGAGCGTTGCGCGCGAGCTTGCGTCTTACGAAAGACTTATAATTCTTTGCGGACATTACGAGGGCGTTGACCGCCGTGCCGTTGAGCTTCTCTGCGACGACGAAATTTCGATAGGAGACTACGTGCTGACGGGCGGAGAGCTTCCTGCCTGCGTGCTTGTAGATACCGTCTCGCGCATGATTGACGGGGTTCTGTCCGACGAGGAATGCTTTTCGAAGGAAAGCTTTATGAACGGTATGCTTGAATATCCGCAGTACACAAGACCTATTGAATACAAGGGTATGACAGTTCCCGACGTTCTTCTTTCGGGAGACCACAAAAAGATTGAGGAGTGGCGAAAGGAAGCCTCTCTTGAGCTTACCAAAAAGAACCGCCCCGATCTTCTTTAAAATCAACTTTAATGTACTGATATTTTTTAATCCGCTTAACCGTATATTTCAATATGAAAATAAATCAAAAAACGGAAAAACGTTATGGAAAAACTTAAAATCCCCTATCCGATTATAGTTGAGGGTAAATACGACAAAATCAAGCTATCGTCAATTACCGACGCCGATATATTTACAACCGACGGCTTTGGTATTTTTACAAACGACGAAAAGGTTACTCTTTTCAAAGCTCTTGCCGAAAAGCGCGGTAAAATCATACTTTTAACCGACAGCGACGGCGGCGGTACAATTATACGAAGTCATATAAAATCTCTTTTCCCGGCGGAAAAGCTCATAAACGTTTATATTCCCTCCGTTAAAGGAAAGGAAAAACGCAAAAAAACACCGGGAAAGGAAGGCACTCTCGGTGTTGAGGGAATGGAAACGGAAATAATTTTAAATTTACTTAAACCGTTTGCCGATTCTGAATTTACCCCTAAAGGAGATATAAGCAAGGCGTTAATGTACGAATACGGTCTTACCGGCGGCGAAAACTCTTTTGAGCTTCGGGAAAAGCTTGCCGCCACCCTTGGTTTTCCGCCTAAAATGACACCGAACGCGCTTCTCGCCGCGCTTAACGTACTATACACTGCCGAGGAGC
>JAZRDX010000135.1:0-4056 GCA_045660565.1 Eubacteriales bacterium | reverse complement strand
AAGCACCTTTGGGGCGGGTAGCACCCGCTGGCAAATAGCTGTGATGTAAGATGCAACGGAAAATCGTGCAAATACGGTTTTGCAAAGCTACCGCGGTTCTAAATCAACCTTTGGGTTGTTTAGAAAACCCGACCGTGTTTTTTGGTCGGGTTAGCGGAAAGCTAAGGCTTAAAATTTCCACCAACCGCACCAAAACAAAGCCTACGTTTTTCACAAATTCGCTGAGACGAATTTTGAAAAAATGCCGCCCGTGGTGGTTTGGCGGCATTAGTACGGGAAAAGGCAGAAAATTTTCACCAAAGGTTCTTTTTTCTTTTGATTACTTTTCTTTTTTCTATAAAGAAACCAAGAAAAGTAATGAATAAAAAATAGGTTCAAATCAGAAACAATAAAAACTCTATTATTAACACCTCATCCGTCAGCCTACGGCTGCCACCTTCTCCCGCTGGAGAAGGCTATACGCCAGGGGGGGCTCCCCGCCGAGCGTCGCTAAGGTCGGACTTTGCGGAGAAACCAAGAAAAGTAATATAAAAAAGAATAGTTCAAATCAGAACAAATAAAAACGGCGGGAGCAAGCCCCCGCCCTACGATATAACAAATAACCAAGCAAAAACACGAAAAAAAGCTTATCAAAAAAATTTTTAAAAACGTTATTATATAATAAAAATGAAAAATAAATAGGAATAAAAAAAGAGAGGAAAATCAAATGAAAGTTACATTTGAAAAAAGCGTCTTAAGTAACGCTATCGCTCCTATTATGGGTGCGGTTTCAAACAAAAATACTATCGCTGCGGTTGAAGGTATTCTTATTACAACCAGCGGAGACGACGGTTGCGTGCTTACGTCCTTCGACCTTGAAAAAGGCTTTAGAACAAAGGTGCAGGCAAAGGTAGAGGAAAGCGGAAGCTATGTTATTAACGGAGGCAGACTTAATCAGATAATAAGAGCAATGCCCGACGGAGAAATATGCATAACCGTAGATAACCACTTTACCGTAAAAATTTCCGGCGGTAAAAGTGAATTTGAGCTCAGCGCCCTTGACGGAGCAGATTTCCCGTCTCTGCCCGAATTCAGATCGGATATAAAATTTACAATAAATCAGGAAGTTTTCCGCCAGATGATACTCCGTACCGTTTTTGCGGTAGCTCATAACGAAACGAGAGCGGTTCTTAACGGCGCGTACATAGTATTCTCTGCCGATGGTATTAAAATAGCGGCATGCGACGGAAACAGACTTGCTGTACGTGAGCAGCTTTGCGAAATCGTTTCTGTAAGCGAAAGACAGCCTGAGGCAAGCTTCATTCTTCCCGGAAAAACCCTTTCCGAGCTCGTTAAGATACTTAAGGACGCGGATAATACCGTAACCGTTTCGGTAACCAGAAGAAACGCTGTTTTTGAGTGTGGTGGACTTCTGTTCTTCTCCAGAATAATCGAGGGAGAATACCTTGATTATAATAAATTTATTCCTTCGTCAAGTAAGGTAAAATGTGAAATAGAAACAGAAAGATTTATAAGAAGCCTTGAAAGAGCGTTCCTCGTCTCCGAGGAGAAAACCTCCGATAATACCAAAAACTACGTAAAATGTAACTTCGAAGCGGATATGCTTAAAATTTCCTCCGTTTCCGCAAACGGAAGAGTTTACGACGAGATTGCCGTAAACGGTATTGATAGCGAAATACAGATAGGCTTTGACTGCCTCTATCTGCTTGAGGCTCTGCGCGCATGCGGAACGGAAAAAATACTCTGCGGAATGAATACACCTCTTTCCGCGCTTGTAATCAGACCGTATGAGGAGGACGAAACGGAAAGATTCCTTTATCTCGTTCTTCCGATACGTATGAAAGACTAAAAAACTTATGTACTGCGAAAAAATAAGCCTTAAAAATTACCGTAACGTTGAAAACGCCGAAATTTCGCTTACTCCTGAGATAAACGTCTTATACGGAGAAAACGCACAAGGAAAAACAAATATTCTTGAAGCTATTTACTATTTCGCTTACGGAAAAAGCTTCCGCCTTGCAAAGGATAAGGAGCTTATCCGCTTCGGTGAAAATACGTCGAATATTAAAATAGAGTTTACCGATAAGAACAGAAAAAGAAACCATGAGGTAAGGTTTTTTGACGTAGGAAGAAAAATCTGCCTTAAGGAAAATATAAAAATAAGCCGTTTAAGCGAATTTATAGGAGTTTTCAGAGCCGTTCTCTTTAGTCCCGAGCATTTATCGGTGGTAAAGGACGGACCGTCGGAGAGGCGGAATTTTGAGGATATAGCGATTTCTCAGCTCTATCCCGCATATATGTCGTCGATTTCGAGATACCAGAAAACACTTCAACAGAGAAACTCTCTCTTGAAGGAGCCGGAAAGCTACTCCTTTAACGATATGCTTTACGTTTATTCCGAGCAGCTTGCCACAGAGGCGGCGTTTATATCGGAGTACCGGGAAAAGTATACGGAAAGACTTTCATGCGTTGTTTCCGATATTATAAAGGATATGACGTGCGGAAAAGAGGACGTGAAAATAAGCTACGGCGACAGAAAAAGCAAGGAAGAATACCTAAAACTTTTAACGGAAAACACCGAAAAGGAAATACACGCGGGGGTAACGCTTTACGGCTCGCATAAGGACGATATTTATATCGAGCTTAACGGAAAGGATAGCCGCAGCTTTGCGTCTCAGGGACAGCAGAGAAGTATCGCGCTTGCGATGAAGCTTGCCGAGGGAGAAATATCAAAGGAAATAACCGGCGAATATCCCGTATTTCTGTTTGACGATATACTTTCCGAGCTTGATAAAAACAGAAAAAGCTACATTCTTTCGGGACTTACGGGAAAACAGGTTATAATAACCTGCTGCGAGGAAACCGAGGTTGGGAATATTTATACGGTTAAAGATGGGTTGGTAGAATTAAGATTCAAGTAAAGGAAGTTTTTGATAAAATTTTTTTCAAAAAGTTTTAGCAGTGTGGGTGCGTAACCCACGGACACGCTCTTTCTTTTTTGCTAAGTCTTTTTTCTTTGGAGCTACTTCTTTCAAAGAAAAAAGCGAATATAGTGCTTGCGGGTTGTATAGGGCGCCAACCCCTACGGATTTCGACGAAAACTATAACCCTCGGTTCTAAATCAACCTTTACCGGACAACTGCCCGCCGGGGAGGCCCGGGTAAGCCCCCGTGTGGAGAAATCCTTTTAAAAAAGGATTATGGCGACGTGGCGTTAGTGCTTACATATCTAGTGTCGCTAAGGGCAGACTTTTCGAAAATGCTAAAGAAAATAGATTTAATATAGATGCGTAAGAAACCAAGAAAAGTAATAGAGAGAAATCGGGTAATCGCCCGCGTAACGTGAGGAAAAATGTACGTAAGTATAGGACCTGAAAAAATAGTAAATTCCGAAGATATAATAGGAATTTTTGATATAGATACAGCGACGTCGACGAAGGCAACGAAAGACCTTCTGAAATCCGCCGAAAAAAACAAAATGACGGAAATGACAGGTGATGATATTCCAAAATCCTTCGTTTTAATGGCAGACGGAAAAATATACTTTTCTCAGTTTGCCGCAAAAATTTTAAAGCGCCGCGCTGAAAAGGGAATTTTTAAATAAGAGTAATTAAAAATAAGATAAAAAATGCTAAAATAAGTCAAAAAATAATAAATAAAAATAAAAAATCTTCATTTTAAGGAAAAAGGCACAGACAGAAAAAAGAAAGGAAAAGTCAAAAATGGAAGAAAACAAACAGTATGACGAAAACCAAATACAGGTTCTTGAAGGACTTGAAGCGGTAAGAAAACGTCCCGGTATGTATATCGGTTCGACGTCGATAAGAGGTCTTCATCACCTTGTATATGAAATAGTTGATAACTCCATAGACGAAGCAATAGCGGGCTATTGCTCCGAAATCCTCGTTACACTTCATAAGGACGGAAGCGCGTCGGTTCAGGATAACGGACGCGGTATTCCTCCGTCAATTCATAAAACAGGTAAGCCTACTCCCGAGGTTGTATTTACCGTTCTGCACGCGGGAGGAAAATTCGGCGGCGGCGGATACGTTATATC
>JAZRDX010000134.1:0-5471 GCA_045660565.1 Eubacteriales bacterium | reverse complement strand
CGATCCGTCTCAGCTTCTTCCCACGCTTGAATTTAAAGCTGTAAAAGGACTTTACGGAGCGGGACAGTTCAACGGCACGTCGGGATACGAGGAAGCCGCCGCGCAGGGACTTATAGCGGGTATAAACGCCGCGCTTAAAATAAAGGGCGAAGCACCTCTCGTTCTTTCCCGCGACTCGTCGTATATAGGAACACTCATCGACGATATAGTAACCAAAGGAACAAACGAGCCGTACAGAATAATGACGTCGCGCTCGGAATACCGTTTACTTCTTCGCCAGGACAACGCCGCGTTCAGACTCATGGACGAGGGCAGACGCGTAGGACTTGTCAGCGAGGAAAGATATAACGAGCTTGTAGAAACTAAGGAACAAATCGATAAAGAAATAAGCCGTGTAAAGGGTGTTAGCGTTCCTCCGACCGAGAAGCTGAACAAAATTCTCGTCGAAAAAGAAACAAGCGAAATAACGACGGGAATACGTCTTTCTGAGCTTCTTAAGCGTCCGCAGATACGGTACGAGGATCTGCGCGAAATCAACGACGGGTATCTTAGACTTCCGCGACTTGTAAAAACCGAGGCGGAAATACAGATAAAGTACGAAGGGTATATAAAGCGTCAGCTTGAGGATGCCGAAAGAATGGAGAAGCTCGAAACGAGACTTCTGCCGGAAAACGTAGACTATAACGAAATCACGGGACTTCGCCTTGAAGCGAGACAGAAGCTTAACAAGGTAAAACCGCTTAACATCGGCCAGGCATCAAGAATAAGCGGGGTTTCTCCCGCCGACATATCGGTTCTGCTTATCTGGCTTAAGCTTAATAAACAGTAAAAATCCTTCGCCTAAAAAACACCGTGCTAAAGGGCCGCTCAAAAGCTGCATTACAAACGCTCGTGAGCATATTTTCACAAGCTGCCGCACATAACGTATCGAACAGACACAGATGAGCAATTTCCAACCACACGAACCACAAACAACAATATAATTCCTTTACACAACAACACAACCCTTTTATATAACAATATATGACTACTTTTAACAACATTTTTAAAGACACATTAATCGAGAACAACCTCGAAGAGTACTCGGCTTTCAGCGAAAAATTCTATAATTTATACACCGCTCTTGCCGAGACAAACAAGCTCTATAACCTTACCGCGGTAACCGATGCCGAGGGCGTTTCCGCACTGCATTTTGCCGACAGCCTGCTTGCCGTAAAGTATATAAAGGGAAGCGGAAAGCTGCTTGATATAGGCTGCGGAGCGGGTTTCCCCTCGCTTCCGATAGCGATAGTAAGAGAGGATCTTCAAGTCTGCGGCATAGACAGCACCGCAAAAAAGATAGCTTTTTCAACAAAATTCGCGCAGGAAAACAGCATAAATAACTTTACTTCAAGAGCCGCAAGGGCTGAAGAGCTTGCCCTGACTAATGAAAGAGAGAGCTACGATTACGTAACCGCAAGGGCCGTCGCGAGACTTAATATCCTTGCCGAGCTTGCCCTCCCGTTCGTAAAACCGGGCGGTTATTTCATCGCGCTCAAAGGTGGACTTGGAGACGATGAGTATAAAGAAGCCGAAAAAGCCATAAAAACCCTCGGCGGAAGACTTGAAAAAATAGAAAAAGAGAAGCTGTATACCCCAAAGGGCGAGCAAGAGAGAAGCTTTATAATAATCAAAAAGGTAGGAAAAACACCAAGCGGATATCCGAGAGCGTACTCAAAAATAGCGAAAAAGCCGTTATAATAACCTCAAAAACCGTTTCAGGTTTCGTGATTTGCCTATAAAATCAAGAAAAAAACAATCAAAAACCTCTATTATTTTTAAGAAAAACCAGCGAAAAACGCTGGTTTTTCTATTTATGTACAGAAATGTAAATAAACTGTGATAAACTGTCGTTTAAGTGAAAAATGTCAAAGAGGTAAACCAAGAAAAAACGCCAAAAAATGAAGTTATAAAAAGAAAATCCGGTTTTGACAGCTTATTGCAATAAATCGCAAGCGATAGAACAAGGCAAGCAGCAGAAGAGAACACCTACACAAGCTACCACACAAGCCACCGCACAAAGCCAACCACGTAACAAAACACTTTCACAACCATACCGTAACAAAACACTTTCACAACCTCATGCCAGAAATCAAAAAACATTTTCAGTGCATCAAACCCACGTTATAACCCAGCACAATAATTTCTAAAAAGCATATCTACAAATATATTTTTGTAACGTTTCACGTGAAACAATCCCGCCGCGCCCAACATAAAGACAGTAAAACATATCGCATATTCCGACATTTCCGCGCAAAAACCACCACTTTCGCCTCTTTCTTAACATATGTCCGCCTGATTTTCCCAAAAACAAAGAAAAACGACGACGCATTACGCTTGTATGCGACAAACGGTTTATGGTAATATGTATTTGGAGCAAGATTTAAGTCGGGAAATCCACAAAACGGCCCTCAAAAACCGCCGTTAAAAAGACATAAACAAAGAAAAAGAGGTAAAAAAATGAACAATCCAATTGAAATCCAAGAAAAAAACAGAGAAATTATAGAAATCAGCCCCGAAACCATAATGCCAAACCGCAGCCAACCCAGAACAACCTTCGAACAGGAAACACTTGTGCGCCTTTCCGAAAGCATAGCGAAATACGGCATACTTCAACCCCTTACCGTACGAAAAATCTCGGAAAAATCAAAATTTTCTATTTTTCAGTACGAGCTTGTGGCAGGAGAGAGGCGCCTGAGAGCCGCAAAACTACTCGGCTTACAAACAGTTCCTTGCATAATCATCAACGCAGACACACGCACCTCAGCAGCGCTTGCGATCATAGAGAACCTTCACAGAGACAACCTGAATATATTCGAAGAAGCGGCGGCAATAGCATCTTTAATCGAGCTACATAAGCTTACCCAGGAAGAAATCGCTACCG
Organism: Eubacteriales bacterium; assembly: GCA_045660565.1. Classification (GTDB taxonomy): domain Bacteria; phylum Bacillota; class Clostridia; order Oscillospirales; family CAG-272; genus SIG673. The sequence goes on along the minus strand of JAZRDX010000134.1, from coordinate 2,548 downwards.
AATTATCCTTAACACAATCAGCAGTCGCGAACAAGCTTCGCCTGCTTAGACTTTCCGAAGCGGAAAAAAACGTTATACTAAATAGCGGTTTAACCGAGCGCCACGCAAGAGCACTACTCAAGATTAAAGCAACACCGGAAAGGATAGAAGCACTCGCTTACATCGTTAAACACAGTTTAAACGTCAAGCAATCAGAGGATTATATTGAAAAACTGCTTATTCCAGAGGAAAAAGAGGACAAAGAGACCTGTTTCAATCACAAAGCATTCATTTTATCAATTAAAAAGGCGATCGAAAACACAAGAAAACACGGCGCACACATAAAAACATCTCACACAGAAACAGACAGCGAAATAATTTACACAATATCAGTTTTAAAAGAAAGCACACCCACAGAGCAACGTGATCTCTAAGAAAACATCATTCCTAACTCATTTCCGGACCTCACCCCGGAACATCACGCAAAAAAGTCGCATTTTTACGCGCTCCGCCTTTTGACTGCGGAGCGTTTTCTTTTCCACCCCACACCGGCATAAGAAAAACAAATTGTTTCATGTGAAACATTTTAAAAAGCATTATTTTTTACATTTTATTATAAAAAATATTTTTTATATCCTTGACAAAGCATTATATAATTTGTTATAATTGAATTATAATAAGAAAGGAAGAAAAACTATGATAATTTCCTTTACAAACCAAAAGGGCGGCGTTGGAAAAACCACCTCTGCGGTAAATATTGCCGCAACAGTCGCTTCTTTAGATAAAAAAGTGCTTCTCGTCGACTTCGATCCCCAAGGAAACGCTTCCACAGGTGTCGGTTTTATGGACAGAAGTAACCTGAAATCAACCTATGATATAATCGCAAACGGCCTCCCGATAAGCGAAGCCATACAAAAAACCGAGTTCAAAAACCTCGATTTAATACCTTCGGCAATCGATCTTGCCGGCGCAGAGCTTGAGATAGCAGACCTTCCGTCAAGAGAACGTCTCTTAAAAAGAGCATTAACAGCGGTCGAGGATAAATATGACTACATTTTCATCGACTGCCCTCCGACACTCGGTCTCCTTACAATCAACGCTTTAGTAGCAAGCGAAGGACTTATAATCCCGGTTCAGTGCGAATTTTACGCTCTCGAAGGCCTCGTTCAGCTAACCAACACGGTAGAAAGCATCAAAGCATACCACAACCCAAACCTGAACATACTCGGAATTTTGGTAACCATGTTCAACAGCAGACTCAACATAACACAGTCGATAATGCACGAGCTGCGCAGCTACTACGGAAACCTTTTATTCAAAACCAATATAGTAAGAAACGTGCGCTTAGCCGAGGCCCCTTCTTACGGAACCCCGATTTTGTACCTTGACAAATTCTCAAAAGGTGCACAAAACTACATGGCGGTATCCAAAGAACTCATTGCAAGAACAGAAAATTAACGCTAAAACATATTTTTAATACATAAAATTTAACTAAAAATCGGTTAAAACCTTTAAAAGATTACAAAATAAAACAGAAAGGACGAAAAATGGTAAACAAAGGAAAAGCCAAAGGCCTTAACGCCCTTTTTCAGATACAAGGCGCAAAATCGCAGGAAAACGAAACGCCGAAAACCTTAAGAATTTCAGAGCTCGAGCCCAGAAAAGACCAACCGAGACGCGTTTTTGACGAAAACGCCCTTATGCAGCTCGCCGATTCAATAAAATCAAACGGCGTTCTCCAGCCAATACTCGTAGCAAAGCAATCTAACGGATTCTATAGCATTATAGCCGGAGAAAGACGCTTCAGAGCGTCCAAAATAGCAGGACTCACCGAGGTTCCGGTAATAGTTCTCGAAGCAGATGAAAAAAAGATTGCAGAAATAGCATTAATAGAGAACCTTCAGCGAGAGGACCTCAACCCAATCGAAGAAGCAACGGCATTCAAATCCCTCATGTCTGTCCATGATATGACACAAGAGGAGCTTTCGAAGCGTCTCGGAAAGAGCCGCAGCGCAATAGCGAACTCGGTAAGACTTCTTGATCTCCCCACCGAAGTTACCGACATGCTCATTGATGGCAAGCTTTCCGCAGGCCATGCGCGCGCGCTTCTCGGTCTTTCAAAGCAGGACGATATTACAAAGGCCGCCGAGGCAGTCGTTTCAAGAGAGCTTTCGGTAAGAGCAACCGAAGCGCTTGTCAAAACACTTAACAACGCCGCCGCGAAAGAAAACAGCGAAAAGACTGAAAAGGTAGAAAAAATCAAGGTAGATTACTGCGCCGAGCTTGAAAAGAAGGTTCAGGACGTTATCGGAAGAAAGGTCAAAATTTCAAACAGAGGCAACGAAAAACGTATCGAAATTTCCTTTTCTTCAAACGAGGACGTCGAACAGCTCCTCAAAATGCTCTGCGGAGACGAATTTTTCGAGGATATTTAATTAAAAACTAAAATCCCCGTTTTTATAATATACGAGCTTAAACCTCCGTTTCAAACCGCAGCATAACACAAACAACACCGTTTCGAAAACTTAAAAACCTTCAATATGTAAAAAACATACATTTTTCTTACAAG
>JAZRDX010000133.1:0-19001 GCA_045660565.1 Eubacteriales bacterium | reverse complement strand
CAGGGCAGTAGAAATTTTAGACACTGAAACTATAGCAAATAAAGAAATAACTAAATGTAGCGAATGTTTAGATAAAATAAACCCTAAAGTTATAGGAGAGAAATACGCATCAGCGATAGCTGGCTATATTGATGTGGTTCTGGATTACTATGAATTTGCTATTGGTGATATATCCGGAAGTTATAATTCTTATACGTCAAGCAAAGCAAGTTATCAAAATCAGTGTAATAGCTATAAAAACAAGCTTCAAACTGAAATAAACAAGTTATCGTGAAAACAGATGCACGTCGAATTTTTAATAATTAATAAAAGGAGAAAAATATGAAAATTTGTACCAAATGCGGCGCAGAAGCTTTTGATAATGCTATGTTATGTCCGGAGTGTGGCGGATTTTTAAGTAGCACGAAAAAGCCACAGCCGCAAGCCAAACAAACACAACCAACATCCGGTCAAACGCAAGTAACGGCTAAACCCATACCGCGAGCGGCGCAGTCAACAGATGTTAATCAAGCACAGAGCATTGAGCCGGCGCAAAATATTCAAAACCCTACTACGGTTGTACAGCAGCAAACACCGAATTATCCACAGCAACAGCCGCAGTACACTCAGCAGGTGCCAAGCAATCCACAGCAAACGCCTGTTTTCCGTAAATTCTGTTCTAAATGCGGCTCGGAGGTTTTAAACAATGCCAGCGTGTGCCTGAAATGCGGGTGCCTTGTCGGAAACACACCGGTAAATACGGCGTCAACACAGTATCAACAAGCAACGGGTTATTCTCAACAGCAACAGCCGCAGTATACTCAGCAAGCACCGAGTTATTCTCAGCAGCAACAGCCGCGGTTTGCACAGCAAGCACCGAGTTATTCTCAGCAACAACAGCCGCAGTATATTCCACAAGCACCGAGTAACCCACAACAGCAACAGTATAATCAGCAATTTGCAAACATTCAGCAACCGAGTTGTCAAGCATACGGATACGAGAAAAAGGAAAGTTCCGCTCCGTTAATTTTTAACTGTATATCGTCAATTCTTGCTGCCGCCTCGGTACTTCTCTGGATCCTCGGTATACTTGAACTCGATATGGACATCAGATCCTACGGCATATATTTTTATTTCGGCGACCAGATTATAGCGGGATTTGTGTGTGCTCTTGCGGCATTTGCTATGGGCGTAGTGGCGCTCATAGTATCCCTTGCACAAAAATCGAAAAAGGACTATGTTTTCTCAGCAATAACCCATATCGTTATTGGAGCAGCCTTAGTACTGCCGGCGTTGATTTCGGGAATATTCTAATCCATATCTAACTTAATAAAATTATTTTTATATAAAAGGAGAAAAATAAAATGAAATACTGTACTTATTGCGGAGCGGAAATGTTAGACGAAGCCGTACTCTGTGTCAAATGCGGAAGAATGGTTGAAAATATACCCAATACTCAGCAACACTATTATTCACAGCCGTCGCAGTCAATGGATTTAAGCACAGTAATAAAAATTCTTTTAATTGTCGGAATGGTTCTTATGGCGATTTCGACTTTCGGTATTGCTCTTGCATGGTGTATTCCCATGTATACTTCGTACATGAGAAAAATACAAAACAGAGAGCCTATTACGACGGGATTTAAAGTATGTATTCTGCTTTTTGTCAGCACAATGGGCGGAATATTAATGCTTTGTGATAAAAATATTTGATACTCTTCGCACCCTATTAAAGATATATGCGAGCACAGGGTTTCACCCGTACCCCTACTAATGATACAAGTGAGAACACGGGGTTTCACCCCGTACCCCATCAGAGACACTTCTGAAGAAGTTTCTCTGAACTCTTTAAGACTTTAAAATAAAAAAGCCCCAAATTTTCGGTAAGCTCTGAGGTAAAGAGAACCGTTTTCGGGGGCTTTTTTATTTTAAAGTTTTGGGGTTTCCAAAGGGACTTTTTTAAAAGTCTCTTTGGTGGGGCAGGCAAAGCCCCCATATTCTCGCCTGTATCTTTATTAAAGCGAAGAAAACAGAATAAAGGCGAAAATGAGGATTATGTCGTCATCAGCGCCATCGTTAAGCATAAGCAGTATAAGACCGCCGAGCAGAAGGTCCTCAAGAGAAAAGCTTCGTTCTCTTAAACACGCGTCAGGGGTGCGTTTGAAGCGGTGTTTTTCGACAGATGAGCGAAACAGTTTTCTCCTGCGCGAAGGCAAGGTGCGCTTTTCTTTGTCATACCTGTTTTCGTCAAGACTGCTTTCGCGGCCGCACTTTTCGTTGTTTATGCAGTTGTCGCCGTGGTCTGTATTTTTTTGGGTGTCGGAATTTACAGACAAGTCGGTGTACGCGCCTCCGTTTTTTAACTCCGGGCTCATTTCGGATAAAACGTCAAAATTTTCGTTTTCGCAGTTTTCATATTCCGAAATATGAGTTTTATTCGCCGCGCTGTGCCAAAGTAGCGGAGACGTTTTGGTTGCTACCTTGAATTTTTTTGCATGAATTTGAGCATTGTCGGGAGAGGTATATACGGGAGTAACGGTGTTTTGCGCAGCTTCCTCATGTGATGAAGCTGGGACTTGGTTTTCGCGTAAAACAGCGGTTCCTGAGTACCCCTGCGGTATTTCATTTTCTGTTAAAATCCTTTGAGGGGGTGTTACGTTAAGCGGTTCTTTTTGGGGCGGGAAATTCTTTTTTTGATCCTGTCTCGGATAGCTTCGGGTATACAAAAATATCCCTTCCTTTCGTTATTTTTTAGCTATAATATTGAGTGTGGGTTAGATCAAACCGTTTTTTGCCGTCAACTTAATTTGCCGAGAAGCTTTGTAAGCTCGCCAAGCTCGGAAAGCTTTAAAAGTTTAATTACAAGCTCCAGCTTTTCCCGTCTTTTTTCGCTTAAAAACGGTTTTACGGCATTAAGCAGAGCTATACGGTTTTTAATATCTTCCTTGCTTCCGAACGGATTTTGCTCATGCTTTTCCGACGGAAGTGCCTTTTGCTCGTTTTTAGCACCCAAAAGCCCGAGAAGCGCGCCTATGTCGAGACCTTTCGGCTCGGGAGGGGGCGGCGGTTTTTTGTTTATGTTCTCCATTATACTTCCTATTGCGGAGAGCGCGGCGGGATTTTGACTTAACGCGCTGATGACAGCGCTAAAGTCTATCTGCTGTGTATTATCCATAAAGCGTTTACCTGTTTTTCAGATTTTGAATTGCCTTTTCGGCATCGGTCGTGCCTATCGCCGAAAGAAGTGTGGCTATTTCCACGTCTCCGAGAGAGGAAAGCTTTTTTCGAAGTGAGGGAATATCGTCGGTAAGAGTGCGTACGGCTTCGGACGGTACGCCTGCCGCGGCGGACAACGAAAGAATAAGTGTTGAAAGCTCGCTGTCGCTGAGGGTAGCGAGACGGTCTTTAAGTCCTTTTTTTGCCATAATATCGGTTCCTTTCCTTACTAAACAGTTTTTCTATATCATTCTATGAAAAAAATAAAAAAAGGCTACCGTTTTACGTAGGAAGCCCGAAAAAGTTTTTAATTCAAGGATTTTTCTGTACAGGAGAAAGCGGCTTGTTTTGGTGGGGAAAGACAGAGTCGGATAGCGGAGGATTACGGTGAAAATCAGGGAAAAACAAAACGGGTGTCGCTAAAAAGCAACACCCGTTCCCCGCAATGCCGTGTATGAAATTAATGAAAACCCTGCGTAAGCAAGGCGGTGCTCTGCCACCCGTTTATGGGCTCCCAGCGTCTCTGGCTTCCCGTGACATAGGCAGGGGAAGTGAGGAGGTCTGCACGCGACCGAGTGAACCCGAGCTCCTTTTATTTCTTGTAGGTTCCACTTAAAAAGCATATCACGCGTAGGTATCTCAGATACCTTTTACAATGCAGGACTGTAATTTGTTTTAAACGACTTTACGTTTTAAACGTCCTTACGGTATTATTGTACCCTGCTTTCTTTCGGTTATAACCGGTAAAAGCTGGAGTACGCCTTGGGTATTTTTTGATTACTTGTCGTAATCCTCTTCGCCGAAAAGCATATCATCGAACATATCGGCGATTTTTTCAAACTCGTCGTCATCGTCGATGGTCTCGAAGATCTCCTCTCCGTTTTCGTCCGTCTTTATCTTGAGTATTACGTACTCGTCGGAATCCTCGTCGCAGGGAGCAAGCGCTACGTAGGTTACTCCGTCAACAACGTTTGAGCCGATAAGCTCGAAGTCGGTTTCTACTCCGTCCTCGTCGGTTAAGGTGTATATCTCAACCTCTTCGTCTTCTAAAGGTAAGTTCTTTTCTTCAGCCATCTGTCTGTCCTCCGTAAATTTAAATTGTTTTATTCCCTTGATTATATTTTATACTACTACGCCCTTTTTGTCAATATGAAACTTACAGAAATAAAGTAAAATTTTTGCAAAATGACAAAATTGGTTGGGTTTTTTAATATTTTATTATTATTGTGTGTATTTTTAAAAAATATACTTGAAAAAATGAAATACATATGTTATAATAGCGTGTACCTATATTTTTATGTATTAAATATTATATTTTAAATTAAATCGCGCAAGGAGAAAAACAGTGAGCGACAGCAAAGAAATAAAGAAAAAAGGAATAGTTGCGTCTGTCAAAGGCTGCATTGATGAGCTGAAGGACGACGTGCGCGCGGTTAAGGAGAGAGACCCCGCCGCGAAAAGCACCCTTGAGGTAATGCTTACCTATTCCGGACTTCACGCAGTAGTCGCGTACAGAATCTCGCATAAGCTGTATAAGAAAAAGCTTTATCTTCCCGCAAGAATAGTCAGCCAGTCTACGAGGTTTCTTACGGGTATAGAGATTCACCCCGGAGCCACAATCGGTAAAGGTCTTTTTATCGACCACGGAAGCGGAGTCGTTATAGGTGAAACGGCGGAGATAGGAGACAACTGCACGCTGTATCAGGGAGTTACCCTCGGAGGAACGGGTAAGGACGTCGGAAAGAGACACCCGACGCTCGGTAATAACGTTATGGTTGGTTCGGGAGCAAAAATTCTCGGTCCGTTTAAGATAGGCGACAATTCAAAGGTTGCGGCGAACGCTGTAGTTCTTAAAGAGATACCGCCGAACTGTACGGCGGTCGGAATACCCGCCAAGGTGGTTAAGATGGGAGAAAAGAAGGTTCCGCAGAGCGACCTTGACCAGATCCATATTCCCGACCCCGTAGCTCAGGAGCTTAAGGCTATGAAGGACAAGATAAGTCAGCTTGAGAAAAAACTGAAAAAACACGAAAAAGAACAGACAGAGGCAATACCCGGAAAGGAACAAGACAAATGAAAGTATTCAACACAGAGACCAGAGTAAAAGAAGAGCTTATACCGCTCGAGGAAGGCAAAATAAAAATGTACGCCTGCGGTCCTACCGTATATAATTTCTTCCATATAGGAAATGCCCGTTGCTTCGTCGTTTTCGATATGCTCCGCAGATACCTGAGATACAGAGGGTACGACGTAACCTTCGTTCAGAACTTCACCGACATTGACGATAAAATGATAAAGAAGGCGAACGAGGAGGGAACCACCGTAAAGGAGGTTGCAACAAGATACATCGAGGAGTATTTCAAGGACGCAAAGGGACTTGGGATAGAGCCCGCTACCTTCCACCCCCACGCAACCGATAATATCGAGGGAATTATAGACATCATTTCCACTCTTATCGAAAAGGGACATGCGTATAAAACCGACGACGGAGTTTATTTCCGTACCGGTAGCTTCAAGCAGTACGGCAAGCTCTCTCACACCAACCGCGACGACCTTGAGGCAGGCGCCAGAATAGAGGTTGACAGCGGAAAGGAGGACCCGCTTGACTTTGCGCTCTGGAAGGCTAAAAAGCCGGGTGAGCCGTTCTGGGATTCTCCGTTCGGAGAGGGACGCCCCGGTTGGCATATCGAATGCAGCGCTATGAGCCGCAGATACCTCGGGGAGAGCATTGACATCCACTGCGGAGGACAGGACCTCACCTTCCCCCACCACGAAAACGAGATAGCTCAGTCGGAGTGCTGCTCCGGTAAGCAGTTCGTTAAATACTGGATGCATAACGGATATATAAACGTTGATAACCAGAAGATGTCGAAGTCTCTCGGAAACTTCTTCACCGTACGCGACGCGGCGGCAAAGTTCGGCTATCTTCCGATAAGATTTTTCCTTCTTTCGGCGCATTACCGCACCCCCGTTAACTTCTCTGCCGATACGCTTGAGGCGGCGAAGAACGCACTGGAAAGAATATTCAACGCAAGAGAAAGCCTTGAGTTTTACGCGGCAAACGCTCCCGTAGGCGAGGCTACCGAGGCGGTAAAAGCAAAGCTTGACGCTCATAAGGAAAAGTTCGTAACCGTTATGGACGACGACTTTAACACTGCCGACGGAACGGCAACCATATTCGAGCTTGTAAGCGACGTATTCTCCTTTGTTAAAGACGGAGTAAGCAAGGAAGACGCGCTCGCCGCGCTTTCACTCCTTGACGAGCTTTGCGGACTTATGGGATACGTAAAAGAAAAGACGGAAAACGACGGTGAGCTTATAGCTTACATCGAGGAGCAGATAAAGCTCCGCGCAGAGGCAAAGAAGGCAAAGAACTTTGCGGAGGCAGACAGAATACGTAAGGAGCTTGCCGAAAAGGGAATAACTCTCACCGATACCAGAGAGGGAACCAAGTATTCCATCGACGGCTGATAAACAGCATTAAGATTTCGTAATAAAAACAGCGTTATCTCGGTTTTACGAACGTCTTATAAAATTAATTAACGGAAAAAAGCCGTGATAAACGCGGAAAACAGATAAATTTTTTAAAGTAGATAAGTTAATTTTAAAGCAGGTAAATAAATTTAAAAGCAGATAAATAAATTTAAGGAGATATAAAAAATGGTTAAGGAAAACATGGATTTTTTAAGCAGCTTTGACTCCGAAGTTGGTGAGGCGGTAAAAGCAGAGTGCGCCCGTCAGCAGAGGGGCATTGAGCTTATCGCTTCCGAGAACTTCGTTTCCCCTGCGGTAATGGCTGCGGTGGGCTCGGTTCTCACCAACAAATATGCGGAGGGCTATCCCGCAAAGCGTTACTACGGCGGTTGCGAGTGCGTAGACGTGGTTGAAACCCTCGCTATCGAAAGAGCGAAAAAGCTTTTCGGCGCACAGTACGCAAACGTTCAGGCTCACAGCGGCGCTCAGGCTAACACTGCGGTTTACTTCGCTCTTATCAACCCCGGTGATACCGTTATGGGTATGAATCTTGCCCACGGCGGACACCTTACCCACGGCTCTCCCGTAAACATTTCGGGTAAGTACTATAACTTCGTTGCTTACGGTGTTACCGACGATACCAACGTAATCGACTACGACGCTGTTGAGAGAAGCGCGAAGGAATGTCAGCCGAAGCTTATCGTTGCGGGTGCCTCGGCATACCCGAGAGTTATCGACTTTAAGCGTCTTTCCGAGATTGCTAAGTCGGTTGGCGCATATCTTATGGTTGATATGGCTCACATAGCGGGACTTGTTGCTGCGGGACTTCACCCCTCCCCCGTTCCGTATGCCGACGTAGTTACCACCACCACTCATAAGACTCTCCGCGGACCGAGAGGCGGTCTTATCCTTACCAACAACGAGGAGATCGCGACAAAGATCAACAAGGCAATATTCCCCGGTATCCAGGGCGGACCTCTTATGCACGTTATCGCCGGTAAGGCAGTTTGCTTTGGCGAGGCGTTAAAGCCTGAGTTCAAGGCATACCAGACACAGATAGTAAAGAATGCTCAGACGCTTGCGGGTAAGCTTCTTGACGAGGGCTTTGACCTTGTTTCGGGCGGAACCGACAATCACCTTATGCTGGTTGACCTCCGTAAGTTCGGCATAACCGGTAAGGCTCTTGAAAAGCAGCTTGACGAGGTTTATATCACGGTAAACAAGAACGCTATCCCGAACGATCCCGAAAAACCGTTCGTAACCAGCGGAGTAAGAATAGGAACTCCCGCGGTAACCTCCAGAGGCTTTAAGGAGGAGGATATGCTTGAGGTCGGAGCGCTTATAAAGCTTACAGCAACCGAGTTTGACACCAAGGCGGACGAGATAAGAGAGAGAGTTACCGCACTCATAAAGAAGCATCCTCTTTATTTCTGATATTTGCCACACGCCTTTTTGGAATTTGAAACGTATTTAGACATAAGTTACTTTGACAGCTCCCGGAACGCACGCTTCGTTTCGGATTTGGCGCTTTAACTTAGTGAATAAATAAATTTAAATTTTCATAAGGAAGGGAATTTTGGAAAAATGAAAAAAAGAACAAGAATTTTAGCGGCGGCTTTAACCTTAATTATGGTTATCGGACTTTTACCGCTTTCGCTTTTCGCGTTAGGCGAAAAAGAGAAGGTAACCGAGGTAGCCATAGGAGAAAGAAGCTACGAGAGTGTCAGCGCGGCGCTGGCGAGCAAAAGATTTACTTCCCATTTGTATATGGATTTCGAAAACGAAACCGCGGGGCTGATTGCTCAGTCGGCACTTGATTCTTCAGGTGCGGCGGTTAATAAAGATAAAGACGGAAATATAATCTACCATGATAAGGATAAAGGAATCCCGCAATACACGGGAGGTACCGTTACCATATCTAAAATCAACTCCCCCGACCGGTGGCACCTTTGATGTTAAAAACTACAGACAGTCGCTTGCCATAAACGAGGAAAACGGAAACAAATCCTTTTACTTCGGAAATGCCGCGACTACTGAATACATAAATCATAATGACAACTACATTGACGCGATTCTCAATACCGAATCCTCCAGAGGAAACGACCTGTTTTTCAGTGTTGACTTAAAAATGGGAGGGAAGTATATCTCCGATCTTTACTCGGATGATGAATCTCTTTTTTGCTTTATAAACAGAGATATTAACCTGAATACGGGAAAACCTGAAAGACATAACACCCCCACGGTTTGGGTTTCGAGCGTCGGTGGTATTTATATTGACAAAAACCGCTCTCCCGAAAGCTTTGTCGGATATCTTTCCGATACAGAGTATACAAGCATTTCGTTGCACGTAAAGCTTTCCGAGAATAAGTATTACGTTTACATAAACGACGTTCTTGTAAATCCCGAGGGCAAAACCTTCATCTCTCTTAAAGCGGACGGAACGTACGGTAACACAGGTAAAACACCTTCTCAGTATAAGCTCAACGGAATTCGTATATACAACATTAAAAACAATGTAAGCGACGTTGCGCACTCGGGACTTCACATGGATAACGTTGTTCTTGCCTCTCGCGCGCAGAGAGCGGAGCATAACACCGAGCAGCAGGAGCTCTTTGATACCGATCTTTCGGGAGTGGCAGTGGGACACAATATCGTTGCAAACGAAGCAATTCCGGGCGTTGCCGCGGCGACAGGTATCAAGCTTACCGCAAACGCAAACCTTCCGAACAAAGGAATCCTTTCCTACGTAAAGGACGGAAACGAAACCGTTCTTAAGGTCGGAAAGCCGAGCGGAACAAGCTCGGTGGCGACGGAGCAGATATATTTCTCGGTTTTCGGACTTGCGGGATACGTCAGAAAAAACTACTCCGTGTCCATTGATTTCAAGATGGGCTCGGAAACGCTCGGTAACAGATATACGATTATACATCCAAAGAACAGGTCGAATGGAAGCGTTGGATTTGTAACTCCTTACCTTGAAGCCGACGGAAGAATTATGTGCGGCAATAAGCAGGTCGGAACGGCGTCAACGGAAAAATATACAAGATTTACCTTAGACATCGTCTGGAGCGAGGAGACCGTAAAAATATATTACTACGTTGACGGCGTACACGTGCATACGGGTTCTCCTTCGGCAACTCCGTGGGGCGATAACGAGGACGCGAAATACGTAAACGATATATCGTTCATGGCGGGATACGACGATTCTACAACAAATCTGAAGGAAAACGAGCTTTATATCAAGAACGTTAACGTTTCTTTGACCGACGGATATAACAGCGGAAATAACGTATCAAGTCCCTTTGCAGTGAAAAAAACGGGATTTGTCGAGAACGCGGGAATCACCCGTTACTATAACGAGGACGGAAGTGTTAAAAAAGAAGACTTTACGTTAGACGGGATCAAATACCTGGTCGGTTATAACGGAATCATTCTCGGACGCGAGGAAGACGGTATTGAAATGTCCTACGCCGACTACTTTGAAAGCAAATTCACCTACGGAACCGATAAAAACGTTAAGCTCGGCGAATCGCTTAACGCATCCCTGATCAACTCTGGCGAATTAAGATATGCAAGAGCCGCGTGTAACAATAACGCGACGATTGGTGGAAAGAGTGCGAGATATTACGCCTCGTACGTAAATACTAAGGCTACGTCTCAGGACAGCTATTGGGACTATGGTACCAACGTTCCCAAAAACGACGCAACGGTCGTCTTTGACTTTGACATAATGCTCGACGTGTACAGCGGACAGAATTACGGAGTTTACAGTCTGGTTGCGACCAAGGGATATGACGCGAACGGTAAAAGATCCGGAAATGGAAACGACACCATTCTTTTGACAATAAACTCCGACGGCTGGCTTAAATCGGGCGATAAGTACCTGGTTCAGCTCAGCAAGAGGGAGTTTACGAAGATCTCCGCAGTTGTAACAGCTCCCGAAACGGGTAAGAACAACGGTACGTTTGATATTTACGTCAACGGCGTGCTTATGGTCGAAGATGCGGCGCTTAACACGAAAATGTACGGACTTGCAGGCTTCCGTAGCTTCGATGTAAATAAGCAGACTGCAGGAATGTATTTGAAGAATATTTCCATTTACAAAAACGCTGACAGACCTATGCAGTTCAGAACTATGGAAAACGGTGAGGCTGTTCTCACGGACGACCAGACAAAGACTCCGGTAAAGGCATCCGATCTTAAGCAGGGACTCGTTAAGGAGAACGGCATAGCCAGATATTACAACGCGCTCGGTCTGCGCATCGTCACCGGAACCGTAACCGTTGACGAAACGGAGTTTTCTACCAACGAAAACGGTAAGATAATATGCGGTGAATTAATCCACCTCGGACCGGTCGAGAAGGGAATCTGCTCCTACTGCGGTGAAAACGCGGACGGCATATCCGCGCTTTACGGAAACTCTCTTATCATTGACAGCGATGTCAAGGTGGTATTCTATCTTGATATAATTGAAGAAAAGGCGGAGGGGGCATCCGTTGAAATAGGAAGAGAAAGCGACTATGCTTCCGGAACTACCGTAATAACAGCTCTTTCCGATATTGAAACGGAAACGATTAACGGTAAAAAATATTATAAGGTCAGCTACGGTGTTCCCGCAAAGGATATATCAGATATAATAAAGGTAAGAGTAATAAGAGCCGACGGAACGGCGGGAGGGGAGTTTACCTACTCGGCGAAAAACTATATAGACGCGGTAATGGCTAAGGAAACGAGCGTATATTATTCCGCAGAGCTTAAGGCGCTTTTAAGTGCTCTTGATGTATACGGAAGCAACGCGTCTGCGGTTCTTGATAAGCTGCCCGAAAATATGATAACCGTTCCGGGCACCGATATTGACTGGAACAAGGTAACCGACGCGAGCGGAAGCAGAAGCGAGGATAAGATAGTTCAGCTTAACAGCTTCTCGCTTGAGCTTAAATCGAACGTTAAGCTCCGTGTATACTTCAGCTTCACAAGCGGTGCGGCAAAGATTGGGGACTTTACGTTTAAGGTAAACGGCGAAACACGTAACGTAACTATAACGTCTAATAAATACATTTGGTGTATAGAAGAGACTGTTACGGCGACCGAGCTTAACGACATGTTCACCTTTACGATAGCGTCCAAAGACGGTGAAAGCTCGCTTACGTTAAATCTTTCCGCGCTCTACTACGCAAAGGTTATGAGCGAAAAGGCGGAGACGGAAGCCGAAAAGAACCTTATGAAAGCGATATACGAGTATTGGGAGAAGGCTGACGCGTACAGAGAGAAACAGAACGCCCTTACCGGAAAGAAGATATATAGCTTCGGAGATTCGCTTGTCGCAGGACATTACAGCGGAAACGGTATGCTTGACGGAATCGCTAAAGTCTACGGAATGGATTATACCAAGTACGCAAAGAACGGCGCCACAATTAATTTAAGCGGCGGAAGTGTTTACAATCAGGTTTTGAACGCGAGCAGCATCTGTCCCGACTTCATAGTGTTTGACGGACTTACCAACGACGTCGGCGCTGAGCACGTCGGACTTAACTACCCGATAGGCGCTATCACCGAAGGCTTTGACAGCGAATTTGACACAACTACCTTCTGCGGCTCCTTTGAAGCAACCTTAAAGCTTATGAAGGAAAAATATCCGTATGCGAAAATCGTATTCGTAACGCCTCACAAAATGCCGACGAGACACCTTGAATATTTCAAGCAGCTCGTTGACCTTGCTACCGAAATGTGCGAAAAGTGGGATATAACGGTTGCAAACGTCTATTACGACGGAGAGATGGACACCACTATTGATGAGCTGAGAGTAAAGTACAGCTACAACAACACCGATGAGAGCGAGGGTAACGGAAACGGAACTCATCTTACCGGTGCCGGATACGACATCTTCTACGCATCGATCATCTGTGATGCTATTATAGATACACCCGCGCCGCTTGGCGCAACCGTAAGCGACCTTAAGGGTGCTTCGATATACAGCTTTGGAGACTCGCTTATAGACGGAAAAGAGGGCGAGGGCTACGGAATGCTTTACGAGATTGTTAATGAATACGGACTTGACTATACCGAATATGCATTCAGAGGCTCCACCATTAACATTCACAACGCTGATCAGACAAAGGTCGTATATAACCAGCTCACGGCTGCAGACAGCGGAAGCCCCGATTATATAATATTCAACGGGCTTACCAATGACGTAAGCAATATTACGGAAACAAGCGAGATTAGACTGAGAGTGGGAACGATAAGCGACGGCTTTGACGCTGAGCTTGATACGACCACCTTCTGCGGCTCGTTCGAAACTATCTTAAGGCTTATGAAGGAAAAATATCCTACGGCGAAAATAATCTACGTAACGCCGCATAATATGACTACGAAAAAAGCCGAGGGTATGAGGGTGCTTGTAGACGTTGCTATTCAGATTTGTGAAAAGTGGGGAGTTACCGTTGCCGACGTTTATAACGACACCGGACTTGACCTGACCGACGAAACTATGAAAACTAAGTACAGCGTCGACGGATGTCATCTCAACAAACTTGGATACAACACGTTCTATGCGCCGGTCATTACCGGAAAGCTGTTAGAGCTTGCGGGTAAATAAGACTGAAATCAAAAAAAGCAGACTGTGAAAACAGTCTGCTTTTTGCGTTATATGTAAAAATATTGCTGTTATGCGCAAACGTTCTGCTTGTTAAAAAAGAACATGAGATATATCGTTGGAGATGTTTTATGTGTCATAAAATTGCGCATGTTGAGTTTGTAATGGATATAAGGTGTTGTAATTGTTTAAAATCTTACCGTCGGGTGATTTGTGAGATCGGGGTATCCCCATTGGCGCAGCACCTCGTACGCGCCTATCGCGACCGAGTTTGAAAGGTTAAGACAGCGAAGCTCGTCTCTCATCGGTATTCTTACGGAATTTTCTAAGTTATCTTCTATAAGCTTTTTCGGAAGTCCCGCGGTTTCCTTTCCGAAAACGAGAAAGCAGCGCTCGGGGTAGTTCACCTCGCTATGTACCGCGGTTGCTTTGGTGGAAAAGAAAAAGAGGTTTTCTCCCTTTGTCTTTTCAAGAAAATCGGAAAGAGAGTCGTAGTATGTAATATCGAGCTTGTCCCAGTAGTCAAGCCCTGCGCGCTTAAGCTTTTTGTCGTCTATTTCAAAGCCCATAGGCTTTACAAGGTGAAGCGCCGCTCCCGTTACCGCGCAGGTTCGGGCGACGTTTCCCGTATTCTGAGGAATTTCAGGCTCTACGAGCACAAGGTTAAGATTTGCCATTTTTCGTCCTTTCGTAGGGTAAACCCGGTGCGGAGAATTATGCGTCCGAAGCGCAAAAAATCCGCTTTACTTATTTTCGAAAGGTATTATAGCATAAAAAACGGGATTAATCAAGAGTTTTCGGATTTTTAGTGGGTTTATTTTAAAAACGGGTAAAATGAGGAATAAATAATGTGGGTTATAAAACAATTTACAAAATGTTACTATGTATTTTTATAATTATGTAATATAATGATTACGAATAAACTATTTATTTTGCGTGTGCGTAAGCATGGGCGCGTAATTAATAGTGTTTTACAGAGCATGAAAAAATTAACTTGGAGATAAAAATGGGACTTTTTACAAAAATTTTCGGCACGTACAGCGAGAGACAGATAAAGAAAATAACCTCTACCGTTAACGAAATAGAGGCGCTTGCGGATAAGTACGGAGAAATGACGGACGAGGAGCTTTCGGGCGTTACTAAGGTGCTTAAGGAAAGACTTGGCAGTGGGGAGACGCTTGACGATATTCTGCCCGACGCTTTTGCGGCGGTAAGAGAGGCGGCTGACCGAGTTCTCGGAAAGCGTCCGTTCAGAGTACAGCTTATGGGCGGTATTATCCTTCATCAGGGAAGAATAGCGGAAATGAAAACCGGTGAGGGTAAAACCCTCGTCGCGGTCCTTCCGGCATATCTTAACGCGCTTGCCGAAAAGGGTGTTCATATTGTTACGGTAAACGAATACCTTGCAAGAGTAGGCTGTGAGGAGATGGGCAGAGTTTACGGTTTTATGGGACTTACCACCGGACTTATCTGCCATAACCAATCAAAAGAGGAAAAGAAGGCGGCGTACGCCTGTGATATAACCTACGGAACGAACAACGAGTTCGGCTTTGACTATCTTCGTGATAACATGGTTATTTATAAGGAGAAAAAGGTACAGAGAGGCCACGCCTTCGGTATAGTTGACGAGGTCGACTCCATTCTTATCGACGAGGCAAGAACTCCGCTCATCATTTCGGGCGAGGGAGACGAATCCACCGATTTATACGCAAAAGCGTGTAATTTCGTTCGTACTCTCCGCGAATATAAGAAAAAAGAGCTTGACTCAAAGGTTTTCGACGAGGAGATAGAAAACAAATACGACTACACCTTGGACGAAAAATCACGTTCTACGGTTCTTACGGCGAGCGGCGTTAAGAAGGCGGAAAAGCATTTCGGTATAGAAAACCTTTCCGATCCCGAAAACTCTGTTCTCGCTCACCACATCAACCAGGCGGTAAGAGCGAGAGCTATAATGCACAGAGACGAGGACTACATCGTCGCGGACGGTAAGGTTATTATAGTTGACGGCTTTACAGGACGTCTTATGCCCGGACGCCGCTATAACGACGGACTTCATCAGGCTATCGAGGCAAAAGAGGGCGTTAAGATTCAGAAGGAGTCGAAAACGCTTGCGACCATTACCTTCCAGAACTATTTCAGACTGTACAGTAAGCTTTCCGGTATGACGGGTACCGCGCTTACCGAGGAGATGGAGTTCCGCGAGATATATAACCTTGACGTCGTTGAAATACCGACAAATATGCCTATGATAAGGCAGGATCACCACGACAGAGTTTACAGAACGGTCGAGGCAAAGTATAAGGCAATATGCGAGCAGGTTGAGCAGTGTTATAAAAAAGGACAGCCGGTGCTTGTCGGTACGGTTTCGGTTGATAAGTCCGAGCTTATTTCCAAGATGCTTACAAAAAAGCTTATTCCTCATAAGGTGTTGAACGCAAAGCAGCACGAAAAGGAAGCTGATATAGTCGCGGCGGCGGGTAAAATAGGCGCGGTAACCATCGCTACGAATATGGCGGGACGTGGAACCGATATTATGCTCGGTGGAAACGCGGAGCATCTCGCAAAGCAGGAAATGCGTAAAATAAAGGACGGGGAAACCGGTCTTGCGCTTTACGACGAGGAAACGATAGGTCTTGCGGTCGGCTCGTCTACCTCTGTAAGCGAGGATATTTTAAAGGCGCGCGAGGTTTACAAAAAGCTTTACGCAAAATATAAGGCACAGATAGAGCCTCTTGCGACGAAGGTAAAGGAGGCGGGCGGTCTTTTCATAATAGGTACGGAAAGACACGAGAGCCGCCGTATAGATAACCAGCTTCGCGGACGCGCGGGACGTCAGGGAGACCCCGGAGAAAGCCTTTTCTTCCTTTCTCTGGAGGACGACCTTATGCGTCTTTTCGGCTCGGAAAGAGTTATGGGATTAGTCGGACGTCTCGGTCTTGACGACCAGCCTATCGAGGCGGGTATTCTTACGGGAGCGATTCAGAGAGCGCAGAAGCAGCTTGAGGGACAGAACTTCCAGAGACGAAAGAACGTCTTAAATTACGATGACGTTATGAACGAGCAGAGAAAGATAATCTATAAGCAGCGCGACGAGGTTCTTGACGGCGAGGATATGCGCGATAAGATAAAGGGAATGATAGCGTCGACGATTGAGGATGCGGTGAGAGAGTATCTGCCCGACGAGGACGAAAAGGAAACTTGGCGTCTTGACGAGCTTCGTAACCGTTTCTACGGAACGCTTTGCGACAGCGAAAGCTTCAAGTATACCGAGCAAGAGCTTGCTGACGTTACGGTAGAAGATATTGCCGAAATTCTTACGGGGCGCGCCGAGGAGCGCTACGCAAGCCGAGAGGAAATGTTCGGTGAGCTTATGCGCGAGGTTGAAAGAATCATACTTCTTGAAAACGTCGATAAAAAGTGGATAGAGCATCTTGACGCGATGGACGACCTTAAGGAAAGCATAGGACTTCAGTCCTACGCGCAGAGAAATCCGATAACCGAGTTCCGTATAGTCGGTGCCGATATGTTTGACGAAATGATAGCGGGCATTAAAGAGGAAACGGTACGTAAGGTTCTTACCGTAATACCCGCGAGAGCGGTTGAAAGAAAAGAGGTCGCGAGAATAACCGGCGACAACTTTACCGACAGCTCTAAGGCAGAAAAAAACAGACCTACCGTAATTAAAAAGGGCGGAGTGGCTAAGAACGCGCCCTGCCCCTGCGGAAGCGGAAAGAAGTTCAAGCGCTGCTGCGGAAAGGATTTGGAGTAACGAAATGCGATTTGAATGGCTTTTTATAGGCTACGTTTTTATGTTTCAGATTTCCGTCGGAAACATAACCCTGCTTCCCTTTTTGGCGTACCTAATAATGCTCTTCGCGATGCTGCGGCTTTCGAAATTTGAAAACGCGTTCAAAAGGGCGAAATACGCGCTTTTTGCGGCGGTGCCGATAGGCGGCGCGCTCCTTGCACTTCAGATATTTAAGACGGTATCACCCGAAGTCGCATCGGTGGCAGCGTTTACCTACGCCTACAACACGGTCAGAATTTTAAGCGAATGCGCCGAAATGGTAATAATGTTTTTCGTTTACGTCGGTGTTAAGATCATCGGTGCCAATACCGAGATAAAATCGCTTGAAAAGCACGCGGGACGAAATATGGCGGTGATGTTCGTCTATTTTGCTTTTGAAATGACTATGTCTCTTATTTCGATATTTGCCCCGAAGCTTATCGAGGGCTACGAAATAATAATGCTTTATCCCTTTATAGTCGGCTTTATCTGGAGGGTGCTGAACCTCTGGATGATAATAACCTGCTATCTCGGCGTTTCCATAAAGGATCCGAACGCGGCACAGACCGAGGAGACAGAGGTGGAAAAGGCGCATTTTCCCCAAAAGAAAAAGAAGAAAAAGCATAGAAAACGCTGAGCCTTGGTTTTTGCACAGAAAACGCTTACGTCTCGGCATTTGCATAGAAACCGCTTACGCCATGGTTTTCCGGAAAACACACGGTTTTTAATTTTTGTACGCGGTAAAAACGCGGCTTAGGCAATTTATGAAAGGAAAAAGCTTTATGGAATTTACCTTAATAACGGTAGGACTCCTCTTTTTAATGAATCCGCTTATCGCTATTGTGGATATACTTCCCGATTTTATCGGGTGCATCGTTATTCTTCTCGGAATAAACCGTCTGCGCGCGGTTTCACCCGAGCTTGATGACACCGTTGCCGTGCTGAAATATATGATTTTCGCTTCCCTTGCAAGGACCGTTTCCTTCTTTGCATCGGGAAATTTTGACGAGATAACGCACCTGAGTGTAACAGTAATTTTCGCACTTATAGAGTTCGGGCTCGGCGCCTCGATGCTCTCCTCGCTTCAAAACGGCCTTGCGTATCTGAATATACGCTACGACGGAAAAACCAAGGAAAGCGCGGAAATGAGAAACGTCGGAGTGGTGTTTTTAGCCGCAAAGGGTATTCTCTCGGTTATTCCGCAGCTTGGTGCTATTGCGACCGATAGCGAAGATATACTTGTCGATGCGGCAGAAGGCTGGGCGGCGTTTTCCGGGCTTCTTACTCTTTCGAATATTATTTTGACGCTTATTTTCGCGGTGTTTTTTGCGCTCTCTGTTTTGAACTACATAGGAAAAATGGCGAGAGACAAGGAGTTCCGTCTCTCGATAAAGGCGACTTATGATAAAAAAAGACAGGAAAACCCGAATTTCTTCATAAGAAGAACGCTCCTTTTTGCCGTAGCGTTTTTATCCGTTTCTCCGTTTTTCTTTATTGATTTTCTCGGAGACGGTAAAAACTATATACCCGATTTCCTTTTTGCCGCAGCATCTCTTTTCGGTGTATACGTTCTTTCAAGGCGTACCGAGGTGAAAAAAGAGGTGTTTATAAGCGGTGGCGTATATTTAGTGCTTTCGACTGTCGACTACGTTTACTATATGATATTTATGGAAAAGAGATTTTTCGCAAGCTTCCGTATCATTAAAGAACGTTTTTTGTGGGAATATATACTGCTTTTGGTGTTTGCGGTGCTTTCCGCGGCGGCGCTTGCAGTGTATCTTAAGTATCTTTTCCGTCTTCTTTGCATGCTTACAGACACCCACGTCGCGTGCGAGTTTTCCGAGGAGTACGTAAGAAGTAACCGTCTTAACGTTGAGTTTGTGCAGAAAACAAAGAGACTTATAAAGGTGTTTACCGCCTTCGGATTTGTAAGCGCGGTTTCTTCAGT
>JAZRDX010000132.1:0-28980 GCA_045660565.1 Eubacteriales bacterium | reverse complement strand
TTCTAATTTCGTTTATACTTAATTTTTGCTTTTCAATATTCGAATTTGTCGGCGGAATTATAACGGGAAGCGTTGCAATTATTTCCGACGCGGTGCATGACGTAGGTGATGCCGCAAGCATAGGAATATCCTTTTTTCTTGAAAAGAAAAGCAAGCGTCAGCCCGACGAAAGCTATACCTTCGGTTATGCAAGATACTCGGTTATAGGCGGTGTGGTAACAACGTTTATATTGCTCTTCGGTTCGGCGGCGGTAATATATAACGCTATTTTGAAAATAATCACTCCCACCGAAATAAACTATAACGGAATGATTATTTTTGCCGTGTTCGGTGTGTGCGTAAATTTCATAGCCGCACTTTTCACAAGGGACGGAGACTCGCTTAACCAGAAAGCGGTTAATCTTCATATGCTTGAGGACGTTCTCGGTTGGGCGGTGGTGCTTATCGGCTCAGTAGTTATGAAATTCACCGATTTTGCTATAATTGATCCCATTATGTCTATCGGCGTTGCCCTGTTTATATTTGTAAACACGATAAGAGGGTTAAAGGAAGCGACGGAGCTGTTCCTTGACAAAACTCCGCACGGAATATCGGTCGACGAGATAAAGGAACACGTTACCGAAATCGAAGGCGTTATTGACGCTCATCACATTCACGTTTGGAGCACGGACGGGCAGCATAACTACGCAACACTGCATGTCGTTACAAATGCTGACCACTGTGAAATCAAAGAAAAAATCCGTGCGGAGCTTTTCGAGCACGGAATAGGACACGTAACGCTTGAGCTTGAGAAAGAGGGCGAGGAATGCCACGAGGAGCATTGCCACGTAGAATTTAAGTCGGAGCACGGGCATCATCACAGGCATCATCACTGATTGCTTAGTAAAAAGATTTTTAGGAGGATTTATGAATACCAAAAATGTTTCAAATAACATTCCCGAAAAAAAACCGAACTTTCTTAATTTAGCAAAAGGATTAGCAGTTTTTCTCATGCTCTGGGGACACTGTATACAATATTGTATACCTAATAACATGGATTTTTTTGAAAATGCAGGCTTCAAAATTATTTACAGCTTTCACATGCCGTTTTTTATGATTATTAGCGGGTATCTCTTTTATTTCTCGTTTCAAAAAAGAGAGCTGAAACAGCTGCTTGCCTACAAAACACAGGGTATGCTGCACGCTATTTTAGGCGGAACGATATTTATTTATATAACCTACGATTACATATTAAAGCTGAGAACCGGCAGTTTTTTCGCAATATTTAACGGTAACGTCTTAAACTCGATTGACTCTCTGTGGTTTTTATGGAGCGTATTTTCCGCTTCGCTCGCAGTTGGATTTATTTTTAAAAAATTTAATAGGTTATGGCTGCAATGCATTCTGTTGTTACTCGGTATGCTTTTCGTAATGCTGTTTCCCTGCGGACAGCAAAACGTTTTTATGTATCCATATTACGTAATAGGTTTTCTTTTTGCTAAATACAAGGATAATATTTCACCAAAAGTTTTAACCCTAAAATATCTTACAATTCCCGTTTATGTTTTTCTGATGTTTTTCTTTGAAAAGAAGCATTACATCTATACAAGCGGACTTTTTGGGAACGGTCATTCCATCACAGAGGCGGTTTTAATAGATTTATACCGCTATGTAGTAGGTCTTATAGGTGTCATAGCCGTCTTTGTTTGCTTAGAGATCTTCTACAAGTTAGTAATATGCCAAACTTGCTCCGCATCAATCTGGTCAACATTTGAGTGTTTTGGCTCTAAATCTCTCCAAATATACGTTGTTTCAGTCTCATTCCTTTCCAGTTATCTGCCACATTTGTATAATCTAACCAAGAGAGTTTTCCCAAGCTTAGATAGTTTTTTTGCGTCTTATATTTGGTTTTACAACTGTGTTTTCACAGTGTGCTTAGCTCTTGCTTATGCTACTATTCTTTATCTCATTGTCAAATTACTTGAAAAAATCAAACTTTCAAAAATTATATTTGGACGTTAAAATCCCAATCAGTGCTTTTCCATAAAAGCCGAGACTACCAGTTGAACCGATGCTTTGCACAGCACCTATAAGGGGCTAATACCGGCTCCCCATAAAAGTAGGCTCTGAAACTTAGCATCGCATAACCCTCACAGACAGCCGCTCACATGCGGCTGTCTTTTTTGATATACAATAAAAACCGAGCTCACACGCTCGGTTTTTATTTTTATACTACGAACTGTTACCGCTTACGCGAAATACGGTTCAGCCGGTTCTTACGGATTTTCTCGCTATTTTATACAGCTCCTCTGCCGCAAGTCTTGCTTTGGTTACAATATCCTTTCCGCCTTCGGGGAAGCAGTAATAAAGCGCGTCTTTAGTTCCTATGCCTATTACGTCTCCTATCTCGTACCAATAATAGTCCGAGTTAAGAGTATAAGTTGAAAGCGGTTTTTGGGTATAAATAACCTTGCCGCTTTCATCGGTAAGAGTGAATCCGTCTGCGTTATGTACAAGCCGCCCATTTCCTACCATATAAAGAGATTTTGTATTTACCAGCATAGCGATCTTAACCGGAGTATCAAGGAGATATTCACCGTTTTCAATCTCCTTTTTCACACACTCCCTCTGCCATTTAAACCAGTCCGGTATGTGGTCGAACTCCGTTTCACCGCTAAGCGCTCTCATAAAACCGATTTCGGTAAGCTCGTATTCCTTTTTGCAGGATTTACAGGTAAGAGTTACACCTTTTCCCTCGGTGTTGCCCTCACAAAGGCAGGCAGGACATTTGTAAAGCACCCTGTTAAGAAAATCCGCTCGGAACGGCTCGCTGACTACCGTGCCGCTCTCCTGCTGCGCGCGAAATTCGTCAAAGGTAAAGCAGTTTCCGATTATCTCATTGATTTCGGCAGCCGTTTTTTCCTCTATATCCTTAGGAGAAAGAATATACTCTACCTCCGCCGAGACCTTGACATTTCTCGTTTGGAGATTATTGTAAAGCGGATCGCGAAGAACCGCGCCGCTCGTTTTAATCATAACAACCGGTACACCGAGAAGCTTTACGCATCTGCCGAGACTGTCGGGAAGAACGGTTGCCGTTCCGTCAAAGCTGTAACCCGCCTCGGGGTACATAAGTACGGATGATTTATGCTTTTTAAGCGCATACCCCATATCCTTAACAAGCGAAAAATCGGAAATAAATTTTCCGGTAGGAATACACCCGAGCTGACGCATAAGCCATCTTTTTCCTACAAAGCCATCATAGGTACATACTATGTTATACGGTCTCGGAAATATAACTGCTGACGCTATTTTCAAATCAATAAAGGAGGAATGGTTCATAAGATAGAGACACGGCTCCTTTTTACCGAGCCTTTCCATTCCATGCTTTGTAAAACTGAACTTAACCTTTCTAAGCTCAAAAATCGCAAGCACTCTTACAAGCAGTCGGAAGAGAATACTCGGCTTTTTGACAGGTTTACGTTTCTCGGGCGCCATACTTAGCACCTCGGCGTAGCTTTTAACCGCGGTTTTTATCTTCATAAAAATCGCTCCTTTTCTTTTTTAAAATTCCCGCCTCATCATAAACGCAGGCGGGAAATTTTTATTCAACAAAAAGTGGGGTGGAAAAATATCTTTCGGCGGTATCGGGAAGCACGGTTACAACAGTCTTACCCTCACCGAGAACGCGAGCCATGCGTCTCGCGGCCGCAACGTTGGTTCCCGAGGATATTCCGCACATAATTCCCTCAAGTCTTGCAAGGTCTCGCGCGGTATTTATAGCCTCGTCGTCGCTTATAATACATATATCCGAGTAAATGTTGGTATTAAGATTGTCCGGAATAAGTCCGTCTCCTATACCCATCTGGAGGTGTGTACCGATGTTTCCGCCTGCTAAAATAGCGGCGTGCTCGGGCTCTACCGCCCATATGGTTATATCGGGATTTAACGCCTTAAGCGACTCCCCTATACCGGAAATCGTGCCGCCCGTACCGACACCGGAGCAGAAGCCGTGGATAGGTCCTGCAACCTGCTCAAGTATTCCAAGAGCGGTGTGATGTTTATGAACCATAGGGTTTGCGGGGTTTTCAAACTGTCCGGGGATAAATACGTTCTTATCCTCTGCCGCCATTCTTTCGGCGGTACGGAGACATTCGGCAATAGCTTCCCCAATGTTACCCGCATCGTGAACGAGTATGACCTCGGCGCCGTAATGCGTGATAAGCTTTCTTCTTTCGACGGAAACGGAATCGGGCATTACAATTTTTACCTTATATCCCTTAACCGCTCCGACAAGCGCAAGACCTATTCCCTGATTTCCGCTGGTCGGCTCAACTATTACGGTATCCTTATTTATAAGACCGCGTCTTTCACCGTCCTCTATCATATTGTGAGCGGTTCTCGTTTTTATCGAACCGCCTACGTTAAGTCCCTCGTATTTAACGAGTATTTCAGCCGCCCCCGGCTCCTTCATTTTGTTAAGCCTTATCATAGGGGTGTGTCCCATGGCGTCAAGCACAGTATTGTAAACCATAAATATATCCTTCCGGTGCGCCGCTTAGGACGGCGCATAACGTTATACAATAATTAAACATTGTTAGTAATTATTATATCACAATTTCCTCTTTTTGTCAACATAATACGACAACTCTTTAGAGCTTTATCGGCGAGTTTTTACAGTAGATTTTAAAAAGTCATTTAAAAGTCTGTCAATTGTTCAGCCTTTTCCGTCAGCTCTCAGCACTGTCGCCATCATTCCGCTCTTTGCTTTCGTCGGTGAGCACCTCAAAACCACTCTCATCACTGTGAAGCTTTTCCGCCCTCAAGGCTTTTTTTATCCTAAGCTTTTTTACAGCAATAATCACTCCGACGACCGCACCCGCAAGTCCGATAAGCGTTAAAATCCATCCCCACAAAGGCATAAGCGGAAGCTTGAACGCAAGCGTTCCGTCGGATTTTATCTTGAAATTTTTAAGCCCCTCACCGTAAACCTTAAAGCCCTTTACGGCGCTTTCAAGATTTTCCGGGTTTTCAGCGGAAAAGACCTTTAGACCGCCTTCGGTAGCAAGCTTTAAGACTGATACACCGTTTTTATCGGTTACGTACTCAAAAAACGCAACGCTCTGCTTTACGCGCGAGGTTAGCTTTCCGTCAACCGATATTACGGTAGGCTCGGCACCGTTTTTAATTAAAATACCAAGCACCTCGGTGTCGGTAAAGGTTGCCGTCCCACTCATTTTCATAACACCGCTGACAAGATTTTGCGGTGTGCTGCCAATGCTTTTTCCTATGCTGCCGCCTTTAAATTCAAATACACCCTCGCTGTATATGCCGCCGCATATCGGAGCATCGTTTGACGATATTCTACCGCCGGAGACGATAAGTATACCGCAAGCTCCGTTGTAAATCGCCCCTGCCTTACCTTCTGACTTGTTGGTAATTATATCACCCGAGGAAAAACCGAAGGAGCCGAGATTGTAAACACCGCCGCCGTCTCCCTTTGCCTTACAGTCGGTGAGATAGGTGGTGCCGCCGATAAGGAGCGTACCCTCGTTCGCTATCGCACCGCCGTTTCCGTCGGTAGTCGCGTAGGAAATAACGGTATTATTCATAGCAATAGTTCCCGACGTGCCTCTTTCGGTGTTCACTCCGCAGTGAAACGCGCCGCCGCTTACGGTACTGCTGTTATCACGCACCGTGCCGCCTTCAAGCTCGGCAAATCCGCCAACGTATCCGCCGCCGCCAAGATCAGCCTTGTTTTCAAGAAGCTGCCAGCTACCTGAAATTTTAAGCTTTCCTCCGTCAAGGTAAAACCCACCGCCCTTTGCGGTTTTATCCGCGCTCAGCGCCTCGCTTTTTTCAATAATAACATCGGTAAGAGTAACCTCGCCTTCGCCATTCTTTCCTCCGATAAGCGCTATACCCCCGCCGCCTTTAAGCGATTTACAGTCGGTAATTTTACAGTAGTTAAGCTTTACCGAGGGTGAAAGGTAACCGCTGCCGCCGTCCATTACAGCCTCGGCGTATATTGCTCCGCCGAAATCGGAATTTACTGCGTTTTTAAAAAGTATCTTTCCGTCAAAATCAACCTCACCGTTACCCTTTACCGCTAAAAGCGCACCGTTTGCGGTCGGAAACTGCGATTTGTTACCGTCAAAGGTAAAGACAGCCGTCTTTCCGGTTTCCCAGTCGGTTAAACTTTTTTCCTCTATAATCAGCTTAGGAGCGCTACCGTCAGAGCCGTCAAGCAGTATAAGCGCGCCGTTTTCAAAGCCCCTGAACAAACTGCAATCGCGTCCGTGTATTCTGTACGTTCCGTCTTTTATAACCACGGTGGAAAGCAGCTTTATACTTCTTTCAAAATAGATGTGTATCTCCTCTCCCTCTATTGAGACGGTAACGTTACCCTCTCCACCGAAAGCGGTTTTAACGTCGTCAGCGGAGTAGATCTCTCCACCGGGAGCAATCTCCGCGTAGCTTGCCTCACCGTCGGAAAAGACGGGCAGACAAAGGAGCGAGACTATGATTATAAGCGACAAAGCCGCTGCAAAAACTGTTTTTTTCATTTTGTTTCCTTTTTTACTTGATTATCGGTTAATATAAAATAAAAACTTTAAATAACGCCCGCGCAAAAACTGCTCGGGCGTCATCTTCTAAGCTTAAATTATTAGTTATTGTAAGTATTGGAAAGGTCTGCTACCGCGCCGTCGTTTGCAACGTTCTCCTTGCGGCGGGAGGTCTTTATCTTCTCCTTAAGAAGCTCATAGAACTCGTCCTCGTTTCCGTCAGCGCCAATCTCAATCGTGGTATTCTTCCAGGAAGAAAGCATAATGGAGTTACAGAGAAGAAGTCCGTTTACACCCTCGTATCCCGAAGCAAGGAGCTCCTCGCCGTGAAGGAGGTGGTTGGTGAAGTTCTGCATAATACCCTTGTGCTGCTCGGGCATATCGTATTCGGGAGTAAGAACCTCTTTGGTGTTAGCAACCTTCTTAAATCCTTCTTTCGAGTTGTAGCAGTAAACTCTCTCATCCTCTTCGTTCTTAATCCAGGTAAGGGTCTTTCCCTCTGCAATAAGAGCACCCTTAGAACCGGTTATCTCAAGACGGTTGGTTCCGGGACATTCACCGGTAGAGGTGATAAATACAGCAGTTGCGCCGTTTTCGTATTTTGCGTAAGCGGTAACGTCGTCCTCAACCTCTATATCGTGGTACTTTCCGTAGTCGCAGAATGCGGTAACCGATTTCGGCATGCCGAAGATCCACTGCCAGAGGTCAAGGTTATGAGGACACTGGTTCATAAGAACACCGCCGCCCTCTCCGGACCACGTTGCTCTCCAATCTCCGGAGTCATAGTAGTACTGAGTTCTGTACCAGTCGGTAATTATCCATACGAATCTCTTAAGCTCACCGAGCTCGCCTGACTGGATTATATCACGCATTTTTCTGTATATGGGGTTGGTTCTCTGGTTAAACATAACGCCGAATGCCTTGCCGGACTTCTTAGCAACCTCCATCATCTCTCTTACTGCCTTGGTATAAACACCTACCGGCTTCTCGGAGATAACGTTAAGTCCCGCGTTAAACGCATCAATAGCGATTACAGGGTGCAGGTAGTGCGGTGTTGCGATAATAACTACGTCGCAGGTTCCGCTCTTAAGAAGCTCCTTATAGTCCTCGAAAACGGGAAGCTCCTCTCCGAACTTCTCCTTTGCCCACTGTCTTCTCGACTCCTTTAAATCACAGATAGCGCCGAGAACAGCACCCTTGATTTCACCATCAAAAAGATTTTTTGCGTGTGAGGAACCCATGTTTCCAACGCCTATAATACCAAATCTTACCTTATCCATAGTGTAACTCCTTTTGTTCTTCTTACTGTTTTGCAAAATTATTATATCATAACTTTCCCTCTCTGTCAAGAGAAAGCCATTTTATTTATTAGCTGTAAGGTTTACTTTACCTCATATTTCGGCTCGCAGCAAACGTTTATACCGAGTCTTTTGTAGAAATCCTCGTCCTTGGTTGAAAGTATAACCGAAAAGTGCGAGTCGCTTCCCTTTAAGCCTTCTATACAGTTAAGAGCCTTGCGCGCCGCGGTACTGTGAACCGAGCTTATGCTGAGCGCGATAAGAACCTCGTCCGAGTGAAGCCGCGGGTTTTTATGGCGAAGTCTTTTAACTTTAAGGTCGCATATAGGCTTAAGCGCATCGGGGCTTATAATATCAATCTCGTGCGATATTCCCGCAAGCTTCTTCAGCGCATTAAGCAGAAGTCCCGCCGATGCTCCGAGGAGAGACGATGTTTTTCCCGTAACGATGCTTCCGCCGGGAAGAACCATAGCACCTGCCGGCGCGCCGGTTTCCTCGTGCTTTTTAAGCGCCGCATCGATAGCGGGACAAATTTCCGACGTAACGCCTGCGTTTTTCATTATAAGCTCAATGTGCGCCGTCTGCGTTCCGTCCGCGCCGTTTCTCTTATCCTCAACAGCGCTCTTGTAATAGCGGCGGAGTATCTCGGTCTTTGCCGCATTATCAACGGCGTCCGCGTCGTAAATACAAAAACCTGCCATATTGACTCCCATATCGGTAGGAGAGAGATAGGGAGATTTTCCCTGAATGCTTTCAAGTATTGCGCGAAGAACGGGGAAAATTTCAACGTCGCGGTTATAGTTTACCGTTGTTTTGCCGTATGCCTCAAGGTGATACGGATCTATCATATTAACGTCGCCAAGGTCAGCGGTCGCCGCCTCGTAGGCAAGGTTAACGGGGTGCTTAAGCGGAAGGTTCCATATAGGAAAGGTCTCAAACTTTGCGTATCCCGCCTTGATGCCGCGCCGTTGCTCGTGGTAAAGCTGTGAAAGACAGGTTGCCATCTTTCCGCTTCCCGGTCCGGGTGCGGTTACGATAACCAGCGGTCTTTCTGTTTCAACGTAATCGTTTCTGCCAAAGCCCTGCTCACTTACGATAGCTTTGACGTCTGACGGGTATCCGGGTATGGAATAATGCAGATAGCTGTTTATACCGACCGACGTGAGTCTCCTGCGGAAAGCGTCCGCTCCGGGCTGTCCCGAATACTGCGTTATTACGACGCTCTTAACAAGAAATCCCATCTTTCTGAAGGTATCGGCAAGACGGATTATATCGTCGTTATATGTGATTCCTATATCGCCGCGAGTCTTATTTTTCTCTATATCCGAAGCGTTTATCGTAAATATTATCTCGGCGTCCGAGCTGAGACTTTGAAGCATTCTTATCTTGCTGTCAGGCTCAAAGCCGGGAAGCACTCTCGACGCGTGAAAATCGTCAAAAAGCTTACCGCCAAATTCAAGGTAAAGCTTTCCGCCGAACTGCTCTATCCTTTCACGGATTTTCTCGGACTGTAATTTTATATATTTGTCGTTATCAAAGCCCTTTTTCATTGTCTCACCTTCTTTTTAAGTTAACCGCTTTTTTTACGTAAGAAAATTTCTCTTTAAAAACAGAAAAATAAAATACATTTGATATTATATCATATATTTAAATATATTTCAAGTACTTACGGAGATTTTAAATTAAAAATTCCTCGACTCTTTTTTGTTTAATTTTACCGATACACCCGTCAAAAAAACAAACGCTGCTTAAAACAAAAAGCTGTCTCAGATGCCGCGCGGACACCTAAGACAGCTTGATTTTTATTATCTCAGACTTTCACCGTATACATATACTTTCCGCCCGAAAGCTCTGCCTTCGTTCCGTCGGGCAGAGAAAGAAACGCGGTGCTTCCGCTCGGTACGACAAACTCATAGTAAACGTCGTCCCCCTTGTAGTACCAGTTGCTTACGACAGTTCCCTTAACTGTATTAAGCGTACAGTTTACAAACCCAAGCTCCTTACACGGGTGAGGCGTAAGCGTAAACTTTTCATATCCCGCTCCCTCGTCGGTAACTGTTATTCCCGCCGCTTGACCGTATATCCAATCGCACACACAGCCGTAAGCATAGTGGTTAAACGAGTTCATATCCGCACTCCAGAAGCTGCCGTCCTCTTTTATGCCGTCCCAGTGCTCCCACATGGTTGTAGCCCCGTGATTTACAGAGTAAAGCCATGACGGGGTGCGCTCGTTAAGAAGAAGCTTATACGCAAAGTCTGCTCTTCCGCCCTCGGTAAGAGCGTGAAGAATGTACGGAGTTCCGACAAATCCGGTGGTCATAAGTCCGTCCCATTCGTCTATAAGCTCGCAAAGCTTACTTACAAGCGCGGGACGCTCCTCCTCGGTACACAGTCCGAAATAAAGGATAAGTGTGATTCCCGTCTGCGTTATGCCCTTACGTACGACGTCGCCGTACTTCGGATTCTGCGGAGGTGTTTCGGTAAACGGAAGCTCCTCCTTCGGCATACCGTTTTCCATAAAATAGGAACGGAACGCGTTAAAAATGTTCGTTCTGAGCGCTTTGTAATCGGTCATATCCTTGCCGAGCACCTCGCCCGCCTTGACGAGAAGGTCGGTGGAATGATAGAAAAACGCGCTGGCGAGAAGGTCGTTTGACGTAGCCCCTACGTAGGAATCGGCACCCGCGTCCATCGCGAGCCAGTCTCCGTAATGAATACCTCCGAGCCATAAAAACTCCTCGCTTCCCGCGGAGTGCTGGTATTCAACCCATTTTCTCATAAGCTCAAAGTTATCCTCAAGCTCCTTTTTATCCCCGTACGCACGGTATATCTCCCACGGTATTACCGTTGCAACGTCTCCCCATGCGGCGGATATGTTTGTACACCTGATTTTATCCGGGGCAAGACGGTCGGGGCATATTCCGCCTACCGCTCCGTTTTCTCTCTGGTCGGCACGGAGGTCGCCGAGCCACTTGTGGAAGAATTTTTTAACGTCAAAGTTAAGTGCCGCGGTACGGCAGAAAACCTGCGCGTCTCCCGTCCAGCCCCACCTCTCGTTCCTCTGCGGACAGTCGGTCGGATGATCAATGTAGTTCGACTTCTGTCCCCAAATTGTATTATGGTAAAGCTGATTTATCTTTTCGTTTCCGCAGGAAAAATACCCCGTACGTTTCATATCGGAATGAACGACTATCGCGGTTATACCGCTTAAATCAATCTCCCCGGGGTACTCGTCAAAACGTATGTATCTGAAGCCCTGATAGGAGAATCTCGGCTTAAACACGTTATACTCTCCGTCCGCGGTATAGGTCATAAGGTTTCTTGCAAGACGGTAATTTTCCGTATAGAAGTTGCCGTCCTTATCAAGCACCTCGGCATGAGATATTACTATTCTGTCTCCGCGGCTCCACTTGCCCCTAAGTTCAACGTATCCCGCCATATTCTGTCCGAAATCAATAACCCTCTCCCCTTTGGGAGTGATGATAAGCTCTACGGGGCAGAGGCGCTCCTGCTCCTTTATCCACTCACCCTGCTGAGGGATAAGCGGAAATTTCTCCGCCGCCTCGGTGTCGCACACAGCGTTACCCAAAAATCTCGGCTCGTGGCACATATTTACCGTCTCACCGTGATAAATCTCGGCAAACTCGGTTTTGGTGGTATATACTCCCCACGTTTCATCGGTAGCAATAAGCTCCTCCGAGCCGTCCGCATAGGTTACGGAAAGCTCTGCTATAACGGAGACGTGATCGGCATAAGAGCCCTTAAAATCACATTTATAGGAGAAAAATCCCGCCGCCCAGCCGTTACCTACCTCTATGCTTATCTCGTTTTCATTCGCAATAAGCTCGGTAACGTCGTATTCCTGATACTGAGTGCGCTTAATGTAAAAGGTAAATCCCGGATTAAGAACGCTGTCGGTTACCTTTTTACCGTTTATCTCAGCGTTATATACACCGATAGAAGAAACTGAAAGACGTGCAACCTTTATCTTTTTTTCGGTACAAAAAGCTTTTTTAAATGCAATAACCTCAGATTTTGTGTCTGTCGAAGCTTTGATCCAATTTTGCTTATTCATGGCTACCCCTTTTCATTTTAATTAAAAAGACTGTGTTTTCGATGCTTTTACGCCTTCGAGGTGTACATATATTTTCCGCCTGCAAGCGTTGCTCTTTGACCGTCAGGCAGAGTAAGGAAGGCTGTGCTTCCGTTCGGCACTACGAATTCATAGTAAACGTCGTCTCCCTTGTAGTACCAGTTGCTTACCACGGTACCGCTCGGTGTGTTAAGCGTACAATTTACGAATTTAAGCTCCTTGCACGGGTGGGGAGTAAGCGTAAACTCCTTATATCCCGCACCGTTGTCGGTAACCGTTATACCGACCGCCTGACCGTATATCCAATCGCAGACAGAGCCATAGGCGTAATGGTTAAACGAGTTCATATCGTTGCTCCAGAAGCTGCCGTCCTCTTTAAGACTGTTCCAGTGCTCCCACATTGTTGTCGCTCCGTGAGTTACGGAATAAAGCCAGGACGGGGTGCGTTCCTCAAAGAGAAGCTTATACGCAACGTCGGTTCTGCCGGCGGCGGTAAGAGCATGAAGAATATAGGGGGTGCCGACAAAGCCGGTCGTCATAAGCCCGCCCCATTCGTCTATAAGCTCGACAAGCTTATCTTCAAGCGCCTTTTTCTCGTTTTCCGCATAAAGTCCGAAATGAAGTATAAGAACGAGCGCAGTCTGCGTCATTCCCTTTCGTACCGTATCGACCGATTTAGACTTACCGAACTGCGGAATTTCCGTAAACGGAAGCTCTTCTTTCGGCATACCGTTTTCCATAAAATACTCACGGAACGCCTTGTAAATGTTTTCCTTAAGAGCTTTATATTCACTCATATCCTTACCGAGAACCTCACCCGCTTTGATAAGTAGAGTGGTGGAATAATAGAAGAATGCGCTTGCGATAAGGTCGTTTGACGTCGCCCCTACGTAGGAATCCTCACCGGCATCCATCGCGAGCCAATCCCCGTAGTGGTATCCTCCGAGCCACAAAAACTCCTCGCTACCAGCGGAGTGCTGATACTCAACCCATCTGCGCATAAGCTCAAAGTTGTCTTCAAGTATCCTTTTATCTCCATAAGCGCGATACATCTCCCACGGGATTACGGTTGCGGCGTCCCCCCATGCGGCGGAGATTCTTGTGCACGGATGGGGAATCCCCGGAAATTTATCAGGACAGATACCGTAAACCGCACCGTTCGGCTGCTGATCAGCACGAAGGTCGCCAAGCCACTTGTGGAAGAATTTTTTAACGTTAAAGTTAAGCGCCGCAGTTCGGCAGAAAACCTGCGCGTCTCCCGTCCAACCAAGTCTCTCGTTTCTTTGAGGACAGTCTGTGGGGTGATCAAGGTAGTTCGACTTCTGCCCCCATATAGTGTTATGATAAAGCTGATTTATCTTTTCGTTTCCGCAGGAAAAATATCCGGTTCGTTTCATATCGGAATGAACGACGATAGCGGTTATTCCGTCAAGGTCTACCTCGCCCGGATACTCGTCGAGACGTATGTATCTGAAGCCCTGGAAGGAGAATGACGGCTTAAAGATGTTTTCCTCACCGTCAAGAATATAGGTCATTTTATTCTCTGCGGTACGGTAGTTGGCGTTGTAGAAGTTTCCGTCCTTGTCAAGCACCTCGGCGTGAGTTATAACTATTCTGTCGCCGCGCTTTCCCCTGATTTTAACTTCAACGTATCCGGTCATATTCTGACCGAAATCTATAACCCTCTCCCCCTTGGGAGTGATTATAAGTTCAATGGGGCAGAGACGCTCCTGTTCCTTTATCCACTCACCCTGCTGCGGAATAAGATTGAATTTTTCTGCCGCTTCGGTGTCATAAACGGCATTACCAAGAAGCTTTTCTTCATGACACATATTAATAGTTTCGCCGTTATAAATCTCGGAAAATTCGGTTTTACTGCTATAAACCTCAAAGCTTTCGTCAGTGGTAACGGTCTCGGTACTTCCGTCTGTATAAATTACTGTAAGCTCCGCTATAAGCGACGTATGGTCGGCAAAGGGACCTCTTTTTCCGTTATATCCGAAATATCCCGCCGCCCAGCCGTTACCGACTCCGATATTTATTTCGTTTTCCTTTGTAAGTAAAGCGGAAACGTCGTACTCCTGATACTGCGTACGCTTAAAATAATGGGTAATTCCCGGATTAAGTACGCTATCCGTTACATTTTTCCCGTTAATCTCCGCCTTGTATATACCAATAGCGGAAACTGCGAGAGAAGCTGATTTAATTTCCTTCTCTACCGTAAATTTCTTTCTGAATTCAACTACCTCAGACTCGCATTTTACAGGTGATTTTATAAAGTTTCTTCCGTTCATGGCTGTATTTTCACCTTTCGGTTTCAAAAAACTAAAGCCCCGTCAATCAAAAATGACATTTCGGAGCCTTGCTGTATTTATTATACAAAAAACGCCTTTTATTGTCAAGATTAAATTTAATATCAATCAGATATTTATTAATGCTTTTAGATACAAGCCTTAAAAATCAGCAGGCGCTACGGCAACGCCCTACGCTATGAGTTTTGATTTCGGCGGCAGTAAACCACCGCCCTACACAGTGTCTTTTCACAACGTAGGCATAGGGCATCGAGCTGCATTTTTTGATTAAAAAGCTACAGTTTACCTCAAAAAATATGACCGCACGGCAGAAAAATGCCGTGCGGTCATAAATTTTACTTTCTCGCCTCGGTTAAAACGGTTTTTCCGGGGCTGCTTCTCTTTCCGAGTGTTGCGCGTCTGTGCTCAAGCGCGGCAAGCGCAATCTCAACGTCCTCGTGTACCTCATCGGGTGTAAACGCTCCGAGAGTAACCATATCCTGCGGACGAATGGTGTTATAGCTGAAGGTAAGTCCGACGAACGGGGTACATCTTCCCGCCGCCATCGACTTTATTGTCATAACCGGCTTCTTCGCGTTCTGAATGATGTTATAGACGGTTTCGACCTCTATCTGCATAAGAAATCCCATGCAGTTATAAATCTGAATATAAGTTTCAACGTCGTATCCGTTTTTATCGGAGTAAAGAATAAGCTCGGGCATGTGTGCTGAAAGACCGGGGATCATTCCGCTATCGCGTATCATGGAAAGGTAGTCGGGAAGTCTGTCCATCGTCTGCTTTCCCTTATTTACAAGCTGCTCTGCCGCGGCGTGGTGAATAAGACAGATTTTTGCGCCGTCCTGTGCGCACTTACGTATCTTAGCCTCCGATTCGCGGCGCGCTTCTGCGCTATCGTCAACGTTTATCATAGGAGTTACAATCTGGGTAAGCTTTTTTCCGTACGCCTCTTCGACCATATTCATACCCTTACGCAGCGGCATACTTTCATCAAAATCAGGACTCATTATCGCGTCGATTCCGTACTGCATGTAGGCGTCAAGCACTGCCGCGATATTTTTAGGATCGGAGTGGCGGTTTTTTATCATTTTGTCAGCCGCGGCTCCGGTATGACTGTAACCGAGAAGCCAGTTTGTTCCGATAAGCATACGGGGAAGGTCTACTCCCGCAACCTCGGTTCTTGGAAATATTTTTTGTTGCTCCATAGTAAAATCCTCCGTTTTTCTGTATTTCATACTTTTAATATAGCAGAATACGTTAAAATGTTTTAGTATAAAAGCGACAAAAATGTTGACAAAAACGACTTTTTACTAAATATACAACCAAGCACAGACCCTCTCCGTGGCTATGCCGCCACCTCCCCCAAAGTGAGAGGCTTTGAATGAAATGCTCCCACTCCGAGGGAGCATTTCTGCTTGCTAAGAGATGTATTCAAAGCTCCGTTTTAGCGACGTTCGGCGTGTATGCTCCAATAAAACCGTCGCCATTTGCCCGCGGGTGCTACCCGCTTAAATTATCGCTCCGTTTTCGGTAAGTCTTTCGCGAAGCTTCTGTACGTCAATGGTCTTTGGGGTAAGCTTTTCTATTTCACCGATCGCACGCCTTCCGAGGCTGTCGCCCCCGACGGCGGAAAGCAGATGCGTCTCGCTTCCCCATACGGTGGCGTGGGCGGCAAAGTTAAGCGGAGCGCCGCCAAGCACCGCCTTATCGGGATAAACGTCCCAAATTATTTCACCAAAAGAAAGTATCTTCATTTTACTCACCCCATATCGATCCGAGTCTGTATATTCTGACCGCATCAAGCGTATTTACTCCGCTTGACGATATTTTAAGAGTCGGCAGGTTATGATCGGGTACCGTCGCCTCCTCCATAAACGAGGCATAGACCCTTCCGCCGTCAAGGTATATCTCAAAGCTGAGGCGGTCAACGATAACATCCATTTTTAGTCCCTCTCCGCTTATCGACAGGGGGAATACGTTCCTTTCTATGCTAACTGTGTTGTCCTTTGCGTTTACAGTAAAGCTTCTGCCGAAAATATCAAGCTTAAGCACCGTGTCTTTTTCTAATTTCTTTGCATCTATCCTGATAAAATACGGCTCGGGTTTAAGCGCGGAAGCGAACTCTTTTCCGTCGGATACCTGAACACACGGATACTCCAGAGCCTCCTCGAAAAGCGTTTCGATCTCTAAGATCGGATTTTGTGCAAGATAATAGGTGTCCCCGACAAGGGTAAGCGTCAGATCGCACGGAAATCCCATCTGGCTGCAAAAACGCGGTGTTTTGATATTGGTCTTATCCCAGTCGACTCTCACTACTCTGCCGCCGGGAAGCCCCGAAAAGCTTTGACCCGCGTATGCACTTTTGCCGTAATGAAGGGTAAGCGCCTCCTGAAGCGGAACGAATCCGGTTGCGTTCATTTCACCGACAAGGTATCTGTCGTGCGCTCCGATAAGCACCCATTTTCTCTTTCCGTTATTATCGTTTATCGGGAAAATATCGGGGCATTCGTTATCACCCGAAATGCTTATCTTCTGAATCAGCCTCCAGTTAATAAGGTCATCCGAGCGAAATATCCCGAAAATATCCTTTTCAAGATAAAGTGCAAGCGCGTATGCGTTCCATTCCTCGCAAAAAACCACCTTCGGGTCTCTGTTGCTTCCGACAATATGCGGAATGACCGCGCCCTCTCGTTTTTTTACCGTCTTAAGTCCGTCCGCAGAATACGCAATATACTGGGAATACGGAGAGGTCGCCGTGTAAAAAAGAAGCGCCGCTTTGCTTCCGTTTTCGGAAAATTCCGTGATCCCCTTTTCGTCTAAAATAGCACTGCCGGAAAACATCGCGCCGGTCTCATCGGGGAAAAGAGCTACGTCCTTTTCCTCCCAATGCATTAGATCGCGGCTCACCGCGTGTCCCCAGTGCATATTTGCCCATTCGACGTCGCACGGATTATGCTGGTAGAACATATGGTATTCCCCATTAAGGTAAACAAGCCCGTTCGGGTCGTTATTCCAGCCGTTTTTCGTTGTAAAATGCACCTTCGGACGGTACTCCTCCTCATAAACACCGCTAACGTCCATCGTATCGCTCTCTCTGTACGCAACAGGCATTTCGGGAGTGACCGAAACTGTAAGCGTCTGTCCGATAAACCGCTGAACGTCAACGTATGCGCTGAACTGCGGAGCTATAAGGTCCAGCTTAACGTCAAGCTGATACGCCGTTTTACCGTTTTCCGAAAAGGTAAGCTTTTTCTTTGATGCAAGTCGATTTACAGGAAAAATCAGGTACTTGCTTTTAATTTTTATCTCCATAAGTATTCTGCTCCTTTATTCATCAATGGCTGTATTTCACATTTAGCAGTGCCGCTAAACGGATCTTAAAGACCGTTTGGACGGCTGTTTTTAACGTATTGACAACGCTTTTGCCTTGTGATATAATAATTATAGCATCTTTTACAGATATTAGCAATAGAAAATTTCAAGCGATACAGGAAAAAATGTGATATGATGAAATTTGAATCCCAATGGGATAAATACGAGGACGGAGAGCCAAGCGGGACAATGCCCTTCGTTGATTTTACCGAATGCGGAATAACCGCCTGTTCTACGCAGACCGAGATACGCGGCGGAGGTGCCTTTTACACAGTCATTCTGGTTTTGTCGGGCAGTATGACCACCAAAGACACCGGAATGATCGCAAAAAAGAACGAGGTCATCCTGATACCTAAATTTTCTCGCTGCGTCCTTACGGCTAACGAAAGCTCCGAGATACTGCGCGTAATTTTTAACGCGTCGGAAAGCTATTTTTCCTCACCAAGCGGCTCGGCTATGCACCTTTCTGTACACGAGCTTTCGGAAAAGCTTCTGCGCCTTTATAATACGTATAAATTCGAGCGCTCCGTTCCGGGTCTTACAGACGCTATCCTTACGGATATCCTTAACGATATTTACAAGGCTACGTATAAAAGCTCGGCGGAGCTTACCGTCTACGATCTTGCGTGCAAATATATAGAGAAAAACTCCGACAGAGCGATCACGGTAAAAAGCGTCTCCGATGCGCTCGGATATTCAAGAGAATATCTAAGCAGGGTTGTAAGATCGGTCGGAGGTGTTTCGCTAAGCAAAAAAATAGCATCCTACCGGCTTGAAAGGATAAAAAAGCTTTCCGCATTAAATAACGAAAGCGCCGAGGATATCGCAAAAGCGCTCAACTTTTACTCGGCAGAGCTCCTTTGCAAATACGTAAAATATCACACCGGCATTTCCTTTAGTGAATACAAGACCTTATAACAAAAGCGGCAGTTTTTTAGCTGCCGCTTTTGTTATATTTAGGCTTCGCCCTGTCTTTTTTTATATTCTCCGGGAGACACACCCTCCCATTTCATAAAGAATTTATTAAAGTAGCTTACGCTTGAAAAGCCAAGCTCCTCGCTTATCTTTTTCTGACTTTTATCACTTGAAACAAGCATTCGTTTTGCCGCGTCAAGCTTTGTTTTACGTATAAACTCCGAAAGACCTACTCCCTCGTACTGCAAAAACAGCCGTCCGAGCTGCTTTGCGCTTAAGCGACAGTAGTCCGCAATACCCTCGCAGGAGAAAAATACATCGTAGTTATCCTCAATGTACTTTTTAGCTTTCAGAAATCGCGGATCATAAGTCTCTGCGTCGCTTTCCGAATGTAATTTATAGGACGTATTTGACATAACGGTGTAAACCGCCGTTTGCAGCCAAAGGGCAATAAGCTCCTTTGAGTACTCGTGCTTTTCCGCAGAATACCTTGAAATAAGCGAAACAGCGCTTAAAACCTCGTCAGGGGTATCCTCTACCCATGCCTTCGGCGAAGAAAGCTGCTCTTGTCCGTTTATATCAAAAGCCACAGTAAGCTTACGGAAATCGTCGCTTAAGCTTTCCACTCTGTGAGGAAGATACGGCGGAATAACGATATACTGCCCCGCGCATACGTTAAGGGTCCGCTCCTTAAACTCATAGCTTATCTTACCGCTGAGCACACAGTGTATTTCAAAGAAAGCGTGGTGATGGTATCTATGATTCTGCGTATCCCTGTTTTCCGGCTCTGACGCCTGTATCCAAAGCAATGAAAACGGTGGCTTTGCCGCCTCTCCGGCGGGAAGCTTTATTTTATTTATTGCATCAATGTTAAACTTTTTCATATGTCTCTTTAAATCGCATATCAGTTCAGCTCGGTGTTTATAAAATGAACGTTTTCCGCGTACTCCCGCACCTCATCTCCGCCGATACGCTTTTCTCCGTCTATCTCATCCACACGGGTAAACGTACAGTTGTAAAGATAAATGTCTCCGAGAGGGTTTGCCTCACGTCCTTTAAAGCTCGGATACGCAAGAGCGGTAGCGTGAAGATCGGAAAAGCGTATGTTTCTTATCCCGCGGCAGCCTATGCTCTCGTGATCCTCTATCTTAATATCGATAGGTCTTGAATATATTCCGTCCATCATTATATTGCTGAACAGAAGGTTTTCTATAAGCGTTTCCTCTCTGCCGACGTCTGTGGAAACAGGACGCTTCACGTCAAGTATCCTTACGTTTCCGCTTTCTCTTATTCGGTATGGAAGATGCATTCCGATACCGAATCGCGAATCTGTTATAACGAGGTTAGAAAAAACGCATCTTCGGATCACTCCGTCGTTCATCCAGCCTATTCTCACGCCACAGGCATAGCTGGTAAGCGCGCAGTTTGTAACGCATACCCTCTCACACGGCTTATTTTCCTTTAGCGAAATACTGTTCGCTCTGACCACGATACAGTCATCGGAGCAGATGATAAAGCAGTTTGACACGCTGACGTCGTGGCTGCAATTAATGTGAATACCGTCGTTATTCGGATACCGAAGATCGGCAAGAATTTTTATTTTATCAAAGCTTACGTAGGCGCAGTCGTGTATCCAATAAGACCAACCCGCGGGCTGATTTACCATGGTTATATTTTCCACCCTTACGTTTTCACATCCGGTGAAGAAAACCGCTCTCGGCGGAGTAAGCGTTGCGATACGCTGAAAGGTTACCCTATGCTTCCCGGTTTCCCTTCCGAGCGGCTCGACAAAGCAGGTTCCGTTACAGTCGATGGTTCCCATTCCGGTTATCGAAATATTTTTGCACTCATGAGCAAAAATAAGACACGCGTTTCTCTCGCGCGGCAGCATTTTGCTGTCAACGTGAGTAACGTTTTCCGTTTCGGGATAATCGTCATAGTCGGGCGAGCCGAGAAGGGTTGCCCCTGCCGCGATGTGAAGCTCAACGTTGCTTTTCATTATAAGCTTTCCCGTCATATACGTACCGTCGGAAACGGTAACCCTGCCACCCTTTTCGGCACACATGTCTATCGCGCGCTGAATTATCTCGGTATTTTTCGTTTTGCCGTCGGGAGAGGCGCCCATATCCTTAATAAATATTTCCATAATTATTCCTCAACTATAACAGTATTAAGACATTCCTCGAGCTTAAACAGCTGCTTTACGGGTGCTTCATTTACAAACTCCGCGGTAACATTTTTAAGAGTAACGGTAAGCGGC
Source organism: Eubacteriales bacterium (assembly GCA_045660565.1). GTDB lineage: Bacteria > Bacillota > Clostridia > Oscillospirales > CAG-272 > SIG673. Next base: position 8,188 of record JAZRDX010000132.1, on the reverse strand, counting down.
TCGTCTGCGCTCGCCTGCGGCTTTGACGTTCCCCTAAGGTCGGTAAAGCGTACGTTTTCAAGCGTAAACCCCGTAAGATGCGCTCCGCTGTGAAGCATCGGCACGTCATCGGCAAAATAGTGAAGCGCTATTCCGATATTTTCGATAACGCAGTTTTTAAAGGTTATATCCGCAGCGGACGACGGGTACGTTTCACTCGCGAAATACTCAACGAGACAGCCCGTATTATGTCTGCCCTCCGTTCTCGGAAGCTCTATACCCTTACCCTTGACAACAGTCATTCTGTGCGGATAATATCCGGGACCGTAGGCGTACATATCCTCAACTCTTATGTTCTGCCCTCCTATGCGGAAAAGGTTGCAGGAGGTATTTAAAATACAGCGACGGACAAGCAGGTTTTTTATGTTGATGCCCGCGATACAGTCGTCTCCCGTCTTGAAAAGACAGTCCTCGATAAGTGCGTTTTCGGTACAGTGAAGATGTATTCCGTCCGAGCCGCCGAGACAGGTTACACGGCGCATGGTAAGCCCCTTGCAGTTGTTTGCCTCGTGAAGGAAGTTTCCGCTATGGCGCGCGGTATAGCCTTCAAGAAGCACGTTTTCACAGCATGTAAGAAATACCGCGTGAGGGCCTCGGTAGCCCTCCTCGCCGTCGGGATCGTAGCAGTTAACTCCGTCTATAGCCGAACCCGTCTCTCCAATAATGGATATGTTTTTCTCTCCGTAAGCAGAAATAATAGCGCGGCGGTAGCTCTCCCACGGTTTATAACCGTACTGCTGAGGAATCAGCTCCATATCAGAGCGCACCGGGAGCCCCTCGGGATACTTGAATATTTCGTAATCGTTACATTCGTCGCTTCCGTAAAGTTCCGCGCCCTTTTCAAGGTAAAGCGTGGTATCCGAATGCATATAAAGCGCGGCTACTCTGAATTTTCCCTTAGGTATAACCACCGTTCCGCCGCCGTCCTTACATTTATCAAGTACAGCCTGAATTTCCTTTGTCTGAAGCTCGGTGATGTCAGCCTTTACACCGAAATCGGTTATAACGTATCTGTTCATATTTAATTCCTCTTCACGAATTTTTAATATATGCCCCGAAAACAAATACCCGTAGGCGTTTATTCAAGTATGTTCGACGTTATAAAATCAACGCCCATTTCAGCAAGTCTTTCGGCGTCCTCTTTACTGTCAACCGTCCAGCAGTTAATCTTAAGCCCCTTACTGTGGAGTCGGTCTATGACCTCTTTCGTAAGCGTTTTATAGTGCGCGTCAATATCAAATTTATCGGCTATTACCTTTTCGATAATTTCTTCGGTAAGAGCAGAGAAAAGGAACTGAACCGATTGCGCAGGACAAAGCTTCCTTACCTTTACGAGATTTTCGTAGTTAAAGGAAATAAAGGTAACGCTGTCAAGATAGTCATAGCTTTTAATTATCTCTATAAAGCGCGCGGTTTCCTCATCGGTAAAGTCGGATTTAAGCTCAAGCACACACTGCTTACCGTATTTTTTACAGATAGAGACGTAGTTTTCAAGAGAAGCCGGACGAAGGTCGGCGCGTCTCTTGGTTCCGTCCTTATCGTATAAAACTATACTTTGAAGGGTGGAAAGAGTCGCTCCCTCGACCGCTATATTTTCACCCGCGATACGCTTAAGGTTACCGTCGTGATTGCAGATAAACCCTCCGTCAAGGGTCCTGTATATATCGGTTTCAATTCCGTAGTAGGAGCGGTTTCCGGCGGCAATAAATGCGGCGGCGGTATTTTCAGTCTCAATTCCCGAAACACCTCTGTGCGCTACTACTAAAGCATTTTTCTTTTCAAACTTGATAGTATCCATAAATTTTCTCCTATAAAATTTTTTCTTAATGAAAAGCTTTATTTTATGTAATATTCGGCTTATATCCATGCGTAAAACCCCTATAAGTTTATTTAACAGTTATCCTTACGACCGTTCCCGCGTGGTCAAAATACGGATTCCCGGGAGAAGAAAGCTGCGGAATCGTTACCTCGTGCGTTCCGCTTTCATCGGTGTAAGTGGCGGGAATATCAACGTAAAGCATACTGTGGTTGTGGCCGCAGAAAACACCCTTTATGACGTCAGCGTTGCTAATAATAAGATTATACACGTCGTCGGTCGCCTTATCCTTAAACGTTGCTCCGACAATATCCGCAGAGCTGTAATTCTGACGTTCCCTTGCCCCGGGGCTTTTTAAAAGCGCAGGGACCCATTCCGTCTTGCCGCGTGCGGCAATAGGCTCGTGCATAAAGAGCAGGACTATTTTCTTTTCCGCCCTTGCCTTTTCTATATCAGCCTTAAGCTTATCAAGCTGATGCTCCCAGAAATGACCGAGGCTGTTGTCAAGGGCTACCGCGATAACCTTTTCTCCTACGGTCTTTGAATAGTAAAACATATCGTGCGGCCAGAATTCCTCAAGAAACGCGTAACGCTCCTCGATAGGAGTTTCGTCGGGGAGTCCAGTCTGCATCTGCTTTGTCAGCGCGTGTGCTCCGAGTGTCATGATTACCTCGGGATCACGGGCAAGGATATGCTTTTTTGTAAGACGCGCGTTTCCAACCGAAATATAGTCAAGCACATCTCCCGTAATAATTGTCTGATCAGCGTACTGCGCTACGTCCATAGCTTTTATCGCAGATTTAACCGATTCCGCCTCCGCGTTCCACTTTCTGAACTCTCTTGTTTTCATTACCTCGGTGTCTGTCTCGTCGGAGATAGCCACATAGTTAAAATGAATATCTGTTATCTGGTTAATCTCAACACTCTCTCCGCCAAGTCCGGTATCTATCTCTGTTTCAACTATGTACTGCCCTGTATATCCGAGGCGGTACATTTTAACCGCACTGTTTTCAGCGCACTCCGGAACGGGGAGCTTTGGCTGACTGTAAAACCAGCTTCTCGCAACAGCCTTGTTATCCATAAACAAAATTTCCTCTTTCATGTATTTAACCATGCGCTCTCGCACGCTTTATTTTATTATATAGCCTAACCTAAGGTTTGTCAAGGAGCATTACGAAAAATAACGCGCGACTGAAATTAATATTTGACAAAAAATTCACGAGTATTGCATTTTAAAAGGCGGTATGTTATAATTAGATAAACTATGTGTTTTGAGAGGTATCAAAATGAGATTCAAAAAGAAAGATACTCTTAGCTACGAGGAATTTAAAAACCCTTCAAAAGAATACAGAGGGGTTCCGTTTTGGTCGTGGAATTGCCGTCTGAGTGATGAAAAAATTAAAAACCAGCTCGCCGTATTTGAAGAAATGGGCTTTGGCGGCGCTATTGCTCACTCCCGTAACGGTCTTGGTATCTGCTCGGAGACTTCGACGTAACTCTTACCGGTACCGAAAAAACGTTAGGCGAGCCAAGAAGACGTCTCGGATTTACCTCGGTAACCGAGCAGGGTATGCCGTTCTACGGCGGAAATATCGTTTATTCGAATGAAATAGAGACGGACGACTGCTCTATCGAGATAAACGTGGCAAAATACCGCGGAGCGCTTGTTGGAGTAAGGCTTGACGGAGAGGAAAAGGGCTGTATTATACTGCCGCCCTACCGCTTATGGATTGACGGAGTTAAAAAAGGCAGACACCTGCTTGAGCTTACGCTGTACGGAAACAGAAACAACACGTTCGGCTCGCTCCACAACGGCATAAAGGACATGTATTACGGCCCCGAGCACTGGAAAAGACCTGACGGAGAGTTTATTTACGAATATCAGCTTAGCGAAATGGGTATAGAAAAAACTCCCGAAATAGTCGTGTACCCGTGCGAAGGTAATACCGAAAAAGGCGAGTAAAGCCTCGCTGATTTGGCAGTAACTAAAAAAGACTGCATACCGATAATTCAAAAAATAAAAAGACTGCAAAACCGATGTGGCTTTTCATAGCACACTTCAGAATTGCAGTCTTTTTCTGTTTTTACTGATTTTCTTCCTTTAAACCGTCGGCGGCGTATTCGCGCGGCTCAACACCGACTTGGTTTTTAAATATTTTGGAAAAATAATGTCCGTCGTAATATCCGCACATAGCGCCGATATCCGCGATCGAAGCTCCCATTTCCTTTCGCTGTCTTAAAAGCTTCTTTGCGTTTTCTATCCTTAGCCCGGTAAGATACTGTCCCGGTGTAACTCCGTATGCGGCTATAAACCTGCGCCTTACGTAATCTTTATTATAACCGGTATCCGCAAGCACCTTTGACAGCGATAGCTCGGGCTCGTTAAAGTTCAGCGCGAGATAACGGCTGACGTTTTCCGATACCGGATCCGTCCTTTCGGATTCGCATTTCTCGACAAGAAGCTTTATAAAAAGCTCGTGCATAAGAGTCAACACTTGGTCGTTTTTGTTTGACGAGGTGAATTTGTAAAGCATCATTTTTATAAGAGACGTAAGCGAGCGTTCACCGTCGTCCAAAAGACATACTACTCCCTTTTTCAGGTTGCAAATTGAATTAAATGCCGCGTCGTCGCTATGAAAATATATATCCTTAAAGCCGTCTTTTGAACTTTTAATATGCGGAGTATTCGGCGGAACGACGTGTATACTCCCCTCGCAAAACGGATATTCGGTATCATTAACGGTAAACACACCGTCCCCTTGAATTGTAAGTATAATTTCGTAGCATGAGTGAATATGCTTTCCGTAATATGTAAAAGCCTTCGGCGACGTTCCAACAACCTTAAGTGCCATAAATTTACCTCCATAACCGTTATCCTGCAACAATCATAACACAAAAAGTCGTTTTTGTCAACATTTTCGTCTTTTTTATGCTAAAGAATAAAACGGTATTTTGCTATAATAGCCTTAGAACAAACAGATGTAATAATCACGAAAGCTTAAACGTTTTTTTAGTGTTATCTGTAACGGAAAGGAAAATATAAATGAAAAACACAATGAAACAAATGGTTACCGCAGGACCGAGAAAAACAAAAATCATAGAGGTACCTGTTCCGGAAATAAATGATAACCAAATGCTGGTAAAAGTAACTCTTACCGGTATGTGCCATTCAGAGCTGTACACGTGGCAGACCGCGGGCGAGGGAACGCAGCTTGGATATGAATCTGTCGGAGTAGTAGAAAAGGTTGGAAAAAACGTTCGCGGATTTAAGGTCGGAGACCGTGTAACAGGTCTTGGTGGTGGCGCATATAAGGAATACATAGTTACAGTACCGAAAAAAATGGCGCACGTTCCCGATTCTCTTAAGGACGAGGATGCTATTTCCGAACCGCTTGCATGCCTACTTTCAGCAGCAATGAAGCTCCCGGTACAAACTCTCGGAGATCGCGTAGCGGTCGTCGGATGCGGCTATATGGGACTCGGTGCCATTTCCCTTTTCAAGGCAATGGGATACGGAGACATTATAGCTATCGACAAGCGTCCCGAAGCACTTGAAAACGCTAAGAAATTCGGTGCAACCGAGGTATATCTTCCCGAAAATATCCCTACTCCTTATTTTCTCACCTTTGAAACAATGGGAAAGGTAAGTCTGACCAGAGACGGGGATAACTACAACATACTTACGGGCGGTATTCCTACGGTTATGGAGTTCAGCGGAACGGAGGACGGACTCCGCCTTGCGGGAGATCTCGTACAGGGACACGGTAGACTCGGTATCGGAGGATACCATAACGACGGAATGAGAACGGTTGATTTCAAGCTCTGGAATTTCAAGGCAATAAATATTGTAAACTGCCATGAGCGCCGTATTGATTACGAGGCTGACCTTTGCCGCAGATGCATGGAGCTTCTTGACCGAGATATATGGAAATTCAAAGGTGTAACGAAAGTTTACGATATGAAGGATTTCGACAAGGTCAGCGAAATGATGGAAAACCACACCGACGGATTTATCAAGGGGGCATTCAGATGTTAAACGGTCGTCTCGGAATAGGCGTAATAGGCTGCGGAAAAATAGCGCAGGTAAGACACCTGCCCGAATATCACGCATGTAAAAACGCAGAGCTTATCGGGTACTGTGATTTTATCCCCGAACGCGCCGAGGAAATGGCGAAAAAATACGGTGGGGTAGCGTTTTCGTCGGTAGAAGAGATGCTCGCCTCCGATAAAATTGACGCCGTAAGCGTTTGTACGGCAAATACCACTCACGCCGAAACGGCTATCGCCGCGCTCAGAGCTGGAAAGCACGTTCTATGCGAAAAGCCTATGGCAGTTACTCTTTCCGAATGTGAAAATATGCTCTCCGAGGCAAGGAAAGCGGGAATGCTTTTGATGATAGCTAACAACCAAAGACTGTGGCATACTCATATCAAGGCAAAGGAGCTGCTGAAGGAGGGCGTTATCGGTACACCCCTTACCTTTAAAACCTGCTTTGGACACAGAGGTCCCGACCATTGGAGCGTAGACAAAGGTACGGGCAACTGGTTTTTCGACAAAAACAAAAGTGCCTTCGGCGCGACCGCCGACCTCGGAATACATAAAATTGATATTATACGCTATCTTCTCGAAAGCGAAATAACCGAGCTTTCAGCTATGACGGGAACTCTCGATAAGCGCGACGCGGACGGTAGTCCGGTAAGTGTAGAGGATAACGCTATCATTCTCTGCAAAACGGAAAGCGGTGTTATAGGTACGGTAAGCGCAAGCTGGACGTACTACGGAGACGAGGAAAACGGAACCGTTATATACGGCACGGGGGGACATCTTCATATTCCGTCATCGGAAGACGGGGCTGTTACGGTTACCGTATTCGGAAAAGAGCCTGCCGTTTATAGTGTTCCGAAACAGGAGAGCTCGGGCATAATAGATGCATTTACCGATGTCATACTGCACGGCAAGGCTTCCCCCATAAGCGCAGAATCGGTAATTCCTTCTATGAGAGTAATGTTCTCCGCTCTTACAGCGGCGGGCAGCGGAGAAAGAATTTATCTTTAAACACATCTACTTACATAAAAAACGCAGAATAACGTAAAGCCCGTTATTCTGCGTTTTAATTTGAATTTAAAATCTACCTTTTTTACACTCCTTTTAAATTATTTTCGGTTTTCTATTGTAATTTTACCAAACAAATGATATAATGTAAATAACTTATCTTGCTTATAACGTTAACATTTCTTGCGGAGGCAACCACATGATACATCTATCGTCAATTAATCCTTTTGTTCGAATAGCGAGAGAATCGGTGCTCTCGGCGGGGCAGAGCATTACGGCTCGCGTTATATACGACTACGAGCTTATATATATTGAAAAAGGCGTCTTTACCTTTATTTACGGAGGAATGCCGCACCGCTGTACGGAGGGCAGTATTATTTTTATCCGTCCCGGAGTTCCTCACAGCTTTCAGATCGACAGCGGAGACGTTTCCCAGCCTCATATCCATTTCGATATAACACACAGACCGCAAAGCGAAAGCATCCCCGTATCCTTTAAAAACACCGACCAAATGACCAAGGGTGAGCGAGCGCTTATGCATAACGATTACTTTTCCGACTATCCTCTTACACCTATAATCACGGTGAAAAACAAAGAGCAGTTTCTTTCCCGTTTTTACTCAGTTATTTCGGACGAAAATGACGCGATAATGAAAAAGTCGTTTTTAATTCAGCTTATTTCAGATATAATTCGCGATAACTTTCCCGATATGCTCGAAGAGACTTCGGCATTATCCGTGGCAAGACAGATAAAGGACTACATTGATGCCGGAAACGGCCTTACCATGTTTCTCGACGACTTCGAGAACACGTTTTCCCACAGTAAATTTTATCTTGAAAGAAAATTTAAGGAAGAATACGGAAGCGGCATTATAGAATACCGAAACATAAAGCGAATGGAGGTTGCAAGGTACCTTCTGAAAAAAAGTACGGTATCAAAAACGGCGGAATTTCTCGGATACGAATCAATATATTCATTCAGCAGAGCGTTCAAGCGCCATTTCGGTTATCCGCCGAGCAATCGGGAGGAATAATACGGTACGCTTTTAAGCTACTTTAATATTTTCCTCTTTATTATTTTACCCAAAGCCCATCTCCCTTTTCGCGTTGTCTCTCCACACGGTTTTTAATAAATCAAAAAGAAAGAAGTCAAATCACCAAATGGTGATTTGAGTTCTTTTGGTTATGGGGAGGGGACTAAGAACATCCTGACCTCCGTTTTTTCTCCCTGTTGCGGTATCCGTATACTGCTCCTTGCCGTCAGCGAACCATTTCGCTTTTA
>JAZRDX010000131.1:0-4495 GCA_045660565.1 Eubacteriales bacterium | reverse complement strand
CAGAAATATCGTCGTTTCTCGTTCTAACACGGTAATAGAGAAGATTACAATGTATACAGCCGGTGAGCTCGACCACGGCGCGCCGTACGCAAGCTTCATTACCGTTCAAAGAGCAGTAAACTTTACATTAAGAGACGCATATCTTACACCCAGAAAGACATACGTTACCATTGGAAACGCCGGCGTTCCCGTAAAAATGGGCTCCTATTCCTTTAATGGAAGCGGCTCTATCGGTATAAATCTTATCAACGTAAAGCAGAAGAATATAATGGACGATACCTACTGGGGAATAATGGGAACTAATCACTGTAAGGACATTCTTCTCGACGGTTGCTGTCTCTCGCGTTTTGACTCTCACGAGAACGTAACCAACCTTACGGTTAAAAATTCTATTCTCGGATATATGGGACTAAGCGCTCTCGGACACGGAAATCTCGTTATTGATAACGTTACGATATACAATAACTATTTTATTATGTTCAGAGGCGACTACGGAAGCCGCTGGGACGGAGACGCTTATTTTAAAAATATAAGATGGTATCCGACAAACGACAGACCTGCGTTTGTTAATATGTATCAGCTTCAGGGTGAGCATGACTTCGGTTACCGCTGTATGTTCCCGCATAACTTAACGATAGAGAACCTTCAGATCTGCGATAACGATGCCCCCGCAGGATACGTAGGTGCTTCGGTATTTAATATCTGGCATACACAGTATAACTCCTACGAAGGACTTGACTATAACGACAAAGACAAATATTTCCCGCACTTCTTTACCGAAAATCTTATACTTAAAAACATTAAAACGGATAGCGGTCTCGGTCTTAAGCTCTTTAACGATACCGAAACAAAGCAGTGCTTCTGTCTTGAAAAACACAGTGTTAAGAACGAGGAGATAGATCCGAACTTCAGAGTTTATTTTGAAAACGTTGATATGCCGAAGGAAAGCCTTATCCCAGACACAGCGCTCAGCACAGAGGATTACGGTGAAAACTACCACCTTGTACCTCGTCTTGAGTTTAAGAGCTGCAAGGGAGGGGTTATAGGAGATACAAATACTCCGTCGGTTGTTAAGCTTACCGACTGCCGTGATTTTACCCTCGGAAAGAACGTTGTAAAGGAATAATTTATACCGTATTTTTCAAAAAACTATATTTTATTATAAATTTTTTATTTAATTCTTATTTTATTAATTAATTTATAGTAAAATGTTATAAGTAACCTAATGAAAGGAGAGCCTATGAAAAAGGTATTAATTCTGACGGTATCAACAGGACAAGGGCATAATTCAACCGCAATGGCGCTTCATACCGCTATAAAAGAAAGCGGAGCGGATGCAAGAACGGTTGACGTTTGCTACTACGTTAATAAATTCCTTGGATTTGTCGTTTCAAAGGGCTATCTTCTTTCGGTAGACGCTCTTTCGGGCAGCTATGCAAGTACCTACAGCAGACTTGAAAACAGAAAAGCAAATCCGAATTCCGCGATTCTTAAGGCTTGCGGCATAATTGCACCAAAGCTAAATGAATATATTTCCGAATATAATCCCGACGTTATAGTTTGTACGCACGTTTTCGCGGCTCTTTCCGTTGTTGCTTTAAAGCGCAAGGGACTTATAACCGCTAAAACGGTGGGAATAATAACCGATTTTACCGTTCATCCTTACTGGGAGGACGTTACCGACTTTAATTATATTGTTATTCCCTCGGAAAGACTTTTGTGGCAGTGCAGAAAAAAAGGCTTCAGAGAAAGTCAAGTTTTACCGTTTGGTATACCGCTTAGATCAGAATTTTCTGTAAAAACCAATAAAATGAAGGCAAAAAAGATGCTTGGTCTTTATCCTGATAAGCCTCTCATTACAGTTATGAGCGGAAGCATGGGTTACGGAAGTATAACTAAAACTGTTAAAAGTATTGATAAGGTCAACAAATGCTTCCAGATGGCTGTTGTATGCGGAAATTCGGAGGAGGAGCTAAGTAAGCTTAAGGATACCAAGCTTCGCCACAAGACGCTGAAGTTTGGTTATACTGACAAGATAAGCCTGCTTATGGACGCATCCGACTGTATTATAACAAAGCCCGGCGGACTTTCAATTTCAGAATCGCTTTCAAAAGGTCTTCCTATGCTTCTTGTTAATCCTATTCCCGGACACGAGGAAAGAAATCTTACCTTCCTTCTTAACAGCGGAGCGGCGATGGCTGTTTCGGAAAACTGTCCCGCACAGGAGCTTGTATGGCAGTTTTTCTCCGAAAAAAAGGTAAGAGAGAATATGTCAAGTGCCGCAAAAGCGATAGGAAAGACAGATGCTGCAAACAAGCTTGCAAAATTCTTAGTATCAGAAATTTAAAGTAAAAACGAGTGGATTTTCCACTCGTTTTATCTTTCTATGTACTAAAAACTTCCAATTAAACGTAAAAAATCACTTATTCTACGAAATTAACGTAATATAAGTGATTTTTTATTTGAAATTTATTCTTCTTCGTTTACCGAAATTTTAAGCTCGTCAAGTGCTTTGGTATCCGCGGGAGCGGGAGCGCCGGTCATAAGCTCGGAGGCGTTCTGTACCTTCGGGAAGGCAATTACGTCGCGAATGTCGTCAATTCCGAGCATAAGAGAGGTGAGACGGTCAAGACCGAACGCAAGACCTGCGTGCGGCGGTGCGCCATAGCGGTAAGCGTCAAGCAGGAAGCCGAATTTTTCCTCGTATTCTTCCTTTTCCATTCCGAGAACGGAGAACATCTTCTGCTGAATTTCAGGAACGTGAATTCGTACTGAGCCGCCGCCTGCCTCGGTACCGTTAATAACAATATCATATGCAATTGCGCGAACTCTGCCGGGATCTGTGTCGAGATACTGAAGATCTTCTTCCATTGGCATAGTAAAGGGGTGATGCTTTGCATAGTAACGTCCGTCGTCCTCGTTATACTCAAGAAGCGGGAATTCGGTTATCCAGAGCATCTTGTAGTCGCCGGGCTTGATAAGGTTCATACGGAACGCGACCTCGCGGCGAAGAGCGCCGAGCGAGTCGAATACAACATCGTTTTTCGCATCTCCAACGATAACGAGAAGGTCGCCGGGGGCTATTTCCATAAATTCAAGGATAGATTTGTTTTCATCCTCGGTAAGGAATTTAGCGTAAGAGGAGGAAATTGTACCGTCCTCTGCGTTTTTGTACCATGCAAGACCTTTCGCCTTATACGTCTTTACAAACTCTCCGAGAGAGTCAATTTCTTTTCTCGAAAGCTTTGCACCGCCGTTAATATTAATAGCTCTTACAGAGCCGCCTGCCTCAACCGCGCCGGAAAATACCTTAAATCCACAGTCTTTAACAAGGTGAGAGATGTTTTTAAGCTCAAAGCCAAAACGGAGGTCAGGCTTATCGGAGCCGTAGCGCTCCATAGCCTCGGCGTAGGTCATACGGGGCAGAGGAGTCTCAATATCCATTCCAAGGAAGTCTTTAAACAGTCTCTTAAGAAGTCCTTCGTTTATCTCTATAACGTCGTCCTGCGTTACAAATGAAAGCTCCTCGTCGATCTGAGTAAACTCAGGCTGACGGTCGGCACGGAGGTCTTCGTCTCTGAAGCATCTTGCTATCTGGATATAACGGTCAAAGCCGGAAAGCATAAGAAGCTGCTTATAAAGCTGGGGAGACTGCGGAAGCGCATAGAACGGGCCGGGATGAACACGGCTGGGAACAAGATAATCGCGCGCGCCCTCGGGGGTAGGCTTTATAAGATTAGGGGTTTCGATTTCAATAAATCCGTTTTCCTCAAAGTAATCACGGGTGATTTTGGTTATTTTGCTTCTTGCTATAAGATTATTCTGCATATCGGGACGGCGAAGGTCAAGATAGCGGTGCTTAAGACGAAGCTCGGGCTTTACGTCGCTGTTTTCAACTATCGCAAACGGAGGAGTCTGAGCCGAGGAGAGGATTTTAAGCTCCCTAACGGCAATTTCGATTTCTCCGGTAGGAATATTCTTGTTTACTGCACCCTCGCTTCTTGCTCTTACGGTACCCTTCGCGCAGAGAACGAACTCCGAGCGTACCTTGAATGCGGTCTCGGAAACGTTTTTCGGGGTATCGTTATCAAAAGCGAGCTGAATTATACCGCTTCTGTCGCGAAGATCGATGAATATAAGACCGCCGAGGTCTCTCTGGCGCTGACACCAACCCATTGCGCAAACCTCTTTGCCAATATCCTCGGTGGTAAAGAGTCCGCAGTATTTTGTTCTTTTATCTGTTTTACTAAGTAATTCTGCCATTTTTCAAGTCATCCTTTACTTTATACATTTAAACCGTATTTTTTAGCGGTAAATTATTTTATTAAAATTTTAGAGCTTATTTTATTAATTCTTCAAGCTTTTCTACGTCATTAATGCTGATTTCGGACTGCTCACCGGTTTCCATATTACGAAGCTGGGCAAGACCGCTTGTAAGCTCTCCGTCGCCAATAATAAGCGTATTTTTCGCGTTAATTTTGTTAGCGTACTTCAT
>JAZRDX010000130.1:0-3136 GCA_045660565.1 Eubacteriales bacterium | reverse complement strand
CTTACATATTGTTCAATATAGCGCGTGCGCGGGAGATATAATTTATATGTTTTCAAGACCTTCCCGACGGCGTTCCGTAGGGGGCTGTCTCATTAAGGAGTATTTGCAAAAAGCATAAACATAAAAAAGAAAGGCTCCCTTAGTGTATAAATTTACTGCGTAAATTGGGAGCTCCGCCGCAGGCGGTGAGGGATTGTTTTTTTATAGAATTTGCGTTTTTTACAACCCCTCCGCCTCGTTCCTCAGCACCTCCCCTTACACAGGGGAGGCTTTTTTGTTTAGTTTTGCCTTAATGAGACACCCCCGTCATTATTATGCGGTAATTTGACGTTTGGGGCGGGAGGAGCAAGCCCCTCCCCTACCGATTCGGTGGAAATTCCGTGTTTTTTTCGTAGGGGTTGCACGAATTTTAATTCGTTACCCTCGACAACCCGTTTGCCCGATCTTTTCGCCCTTTCTTTTTGCCCTCTCCGTCTCGTTCCTCGACACAGTCTGCGAAGCTGACTTACTCCCCCGGAGTGGGAGGCTAATGGCTCCCCCCATGGGGGAGCTGGCAGCGCAGCTGACTGAGAGGGCTGACACCACGGCTACCTGCAAATCATTTTTTTAACCGCGCGGTTATCGGGGGTTGCAAGGAGAAAGACGGTATCTCCGCGCACGTATATCTCCGCGCCGACGAAATAGCGCTCATAGCTTTCGGGGGCGAACGCCTTTATTTCCGCGTTTTGCAGTCTGTCTATCCGCTTCTGAACGAGGCGCGAGACCTCCTCGGTATCGGATACGTTTACGCATTTCAGCGCGTGGATTTCAAAGCCGCTGTCGTCAAGCGGAATACGAACGGCGTAACCCCTGATCCGCGAAAAGCAGGGCGGAGCTTCCCATTTGCCGACGTAAAGTCTGCCGAGCGTTTCTCCGTCGGCTACGGTAAATCCGTCTTTCTCGGTGTCGGAATAAAAAACACACGCTCCGCTTTCTTCCCCGAAGCTTTCGGAGAGCTTTACGACAAGGGCGTATATATTTTCGGGACTTTTACGGCAAGAGCTAAGGCTCATAACACAAAGAAAAGCCGCTAAGCTCAGCAAAAACAACTTTTTCAATTTCATTAGTTCCTTTCGTTTCAGATTAAAGCGCCGACGTTACCGTTTAAATATATTTTAATTTGGCAAATAAAATTACTCGGCAAATCGGGTATTTTCGGTTTGTTTTTCGGGAACACTTTTACAACCACCCGAAATCGAAAGGAGCAAAAAAATGAACGACGAATATTTTTCGCATTTAATTCCGTCAAGCGTGGACGGAAACGACATTCCGCTCGGAATGGGGCAGGCTTTCGCGCACAACCTCTCGGCGCTAACCGCGTTCGCCTCTCTCAGTAACGCAGAGCAGGAGGCGCTTATCAGAAAAGCGCACACGGTAAGCTCAAAAGAGGAAATGGAAGAGCTTGTAAGCGGTATAGAAGGCAGCGGAGCTATCGGCTGACAAGCAATCGCCTAAAATAATAAAAGGGACAGAATAGCATTTTGCTTTCTGTCCTTTTTTCAGATTAAACGTACACTGTATTTATGATAAAAACGGGAGGCTGATAGCCTCCCCTACAAGTAAATATAAAAATTTTATTCTCCCTTTAAAATTTCCTTATAAATCTCGCTTTTATGCACACCCCTGTCCTTTGCCGCCGCTTTTATCGCTTCGTTTTTCTGCATACCGTTTTCAATATAAAATTCAACGTGCTGAGACGGAGTAAGCGCGCGCCAGAACACGTCCTCGTCCTTTTTGCCCTCGACGATTATCACGTATTCGCCCCTCGGCTGATTAACCCCGTAATACTCCCTTGCACCCGCGAGGGTGGTTCGCATTATCTCCTCGTTAAGCTTGGTAAGCTCTCGGCAGAGCGCGATTTTTCTATCACCGAAAAACTCGTAAAGGTCGTCAAGCGTACTGACGAGATGGTGGGGGGCTTCGTAGAAAATAAGGGTACGTTTTTCGGCGGAAAGCTCGGCAAGACGCTCTTTGCGCTCACCCCGCGCGCCGCTTATGAAGCCTTCGAAGGCAAACCGACCGGTGAAAAGTCCCGAAAGCGCAAGAGCCGCGATAGCCGCGCAGGCGCCGGGAATAAAGGTAACCTTTATACCCTTTTCGGCACAGAGACGGACAAGGTCCTCACCGGGATCGCTTATCGCGGGTGTACCCGCATCGGTAACGAGCGCGCAGGACTCACCGAGAAGAAGCCTTTTACATATTTCCTCTCCGCGTTCAGTTCTGTTGTGCTGATAGTAACTAACCATCGGTTTACTGATACCGATGTAAGAAAGCAGCTTCGCGGTATTTCTCGTGTCCTCGGCGGCAATAAAGCTGACCTCTGACAGAACCTTTATCGCTCTTTCGGAAAGGTCGGCAAGGTTTCCTATCGGGGTTGCGACGAGATAAAGCACCCCGTCCTCCGTCTTATTCCTTTCTCTGCCGTAGTTATCGAACATAGCATCTCTTTCTTTTGCACCGCTCATTTTTCAGTCTCCGTTTTAAAAATCAATTATTTGGAATAAACCGCCCCCTCGGGAACTGTAAGCCTTCAAAAGACTCCCCTCCCTCGGCAATGCACTCAGTTACTCTCGCCCTCGGGCGAAATCACCGATTTAACGTTAACGTGCCCTCTAAGGTTCCTACACCCTCACCCTCGGGCGAGATTACCGATTTAACGCTCCGTTAAGATTCATACACCCTCACCCTCGGACGAAATCACCGATTTAACGTTCCGCTCAAGCTTTAAGCGCTCAACGGTAACGTCGCGTCCGCATTTAAGACAAATTATACGCACGTCGCTTCCCGTCCTTGCGACGCGAAACTTATTTTCGCCGCAGGGGTGCGGCTTTCTCATCACAAGAGTATCTCCGACGGAAAATCTTACTATTTTCATGTTAATCTCCATTCCGCTGCTCATAGGGCAGCCTCAAAAAACCAAACCCTGTCCCCGGGACCGCAACGGCTGAAATCAAAAACGAATCTACCGCTGTCTTTCAAAAAACTTTTCGGGGAAAACACCGTTTTTATAAATGTAGGCGGCGTCCTCGGTTTCCCTTCCCTCTCCGTCTGTCAAAAAGAGGTTAGGGGTTACGTAAAGCTGTTCTTTTCCACCCCG
>JAZRDX010000129.1:0-4139 GCA_045660565.1 Eubacteriales bacterium | reverse complement strand
TTTCAACAAAGCACGTAAAGTAGCCGATAAGCATATCGAGCTGTGCAAGCTCGTAAACGTTAAGCTCTCCTTTGCCACTGGATAAATCCCGAAGCATCATAGAAACGTCCTCGTCGAAGGCGCCCTTTTTAAATTTATCGTTATCCTCGGATATGCTGCCTTCCTCGTAGGAAAGCATAGGATTTTCCTTAGCGTACCACTCCGACAGCTTTCCGAGAATTTTTCTCGTTCCGCTTTTGTTAATTTCGCTGCGGTGTTTGATTTTAATTAGCTGGTCAATCGAGGTCTTGAATATGTTATCCTTATACTGCGAGGCATTATAAAAGGTTCCCTTTTCAAGATCGCTAAGCTTTTTTATCTTATCAAAGATAACGTTGATAAGCTTGTTTTTCTCTTGAGCTTCAAAGTATTTATCCTTCCATATATCTTCACTTTTCTCCGATGTATTCGCTTTAACCTGTGCTTTTTCCTCTGTAGCTTTTACCGAAAATACATAATCTTCATCCTTGTCTTTTAAAGAAAATCTTATATTTTCGTCAGCGTCCAAAACTTTTTCTGAAGATTTTTCGCTAAAGGTATTGCTTTTTTCGCTGTTTTCGGGTATAATATTAGTGGGAACTGTCGCGGAATCTTCCGTAACTCCGGCAAGTAAAGTCCGGGGGGCAGTTCCTTTTTCTATTGCAAAAGAATAAAACCAATTACCGCTATCGTTTTGCTTAACATCAACGTTCATATAGCAATCGACATTTGTTCCATCGTCTTCAACGAAAACAAGATTTGTGAGAAAGTAGTGCCACTCAGATACGCCAAGATGCGCAGGGTTATCTTTTCCTGTTTCAGTTTTGCTTCTAACGTGATGAGATTCTTCTGCAATCTGATAAAGGTCGCTCGAAAGGTCAAGTGTTATCCTTTTTTCGGAATTTGTACCTTTTCTATTACCAAAAGCAATTTTACCAAGGTCGCTTCTCTCAGAAAGCTCGGGATTAAATTTTGCTTCAATAGGAACAGTTTTACCATTTACGATAAGGTTAAGCTTGATAGGATTCTTACTCCATACATTCTGTACAAGATTGATAATGTCGTTTTGCTTTACCATTTTAGGAGTATTCTTTGGATAATTCGAACGATATATCCCTCTGCCATCCTCGGTCCTACCCACCAAAGAAAACCTAATACCTCCCGACGCGTCCGAATTATCTTCGGGCGTATTCTCTTTTTCCGCAACCTGCGCTTTTTCCTCATTTATGCGCGTTACAGTTTCGCTTAGTCCTCCGTTATCTCCATTCTCGACAGAAACTCCGCTTTGGTTATTTTCGGATTGTCCTTTATCAGCTGATAAGCCTTCTCCGCTTTCTCGTCCGAGAGTGCTTCCGCTATGTCTATCCACATTAACCCCAAGTCTCTCAAAAACTGTTCTATTTCCGTAATCTCTTCCATAAGATTCCTCATTTATCTTATAAATATTATTTTTTCTTCTTTTATCGTCAGAAATTGTAAACTTCCTTCTGACTCCAACAAAAATTTCCCCGTTTGATTTTGCTGAATCAACATAATAAACCGTATTTCCTAATTCAAGCGCAATACAATCCGCAAAAGTATCGTCTATATTACCGTACAGTTTAGCAACTTGATTCTTTAGTTCCCTTACATTCTCCCTACCTATTTTATTATAAGGAATATACTTAACAACTTTTTTCTTATTATACTTTATTTCTCCGTCATTGTCAAGTTCTTCTTTTTCAAAAGCCCCGGAAGTTATATATTTCACAAGAGCGTTATTCCCCGCTTTGCGCGCTGCGGCAAGATATAAGCTTTCCGCTTTTTCGAGGAATTTTAGCTGTTCTTTGGTAGATTTGCTATCAACCTTTGAAAATGCCTTTTTAAGGTTAAGTATTTTATCTATGATTTTTCTTGCAAGTGATGGCTTATCGGCAACGAGCTTGTCTATAAAGGCTTCGTTACCAAGAAGATACTCTATTTCGTGCGCCGCAACCTCGGTTACAAATGATTTGTATATCTTATTTTCTTCTGAGGTAAGCTCGGTGCCAGATTTTACTTTTTCGGATATTGCATTGATTTGTTCTTTATTAAAGCCGTAACCCTTGCCGAAAACCTCGCTCTCCGCTTTCTGCCAAAGGGTGGATTGAGACTTAAGGAAATTTACAAGCTCCGCGTATTCTTTCGAGCCTTCTTCAAGGTGAGTGTATTCGTGGACCAAGGTCTCTGCCCAGGTATCGTTTTCAAAGGCGTCAGCGCTTATGTACATTCTTTCATTGTCAACGAGCGAGCCGTTAAAGGTATCGTTTGCCTCGGTGATAACGAAGGACGTGTTATGACCTGAGATTTTGTTAAGCGCATTCAGCGCCTTATTGAATTTACGGCGTGAGGACTGCGCTTTTTCGGAAAGCTCGGAGTTAAGAACGGAAACCCGTCCGAACGCTTCTCTTGCCTCGTCAACAGTGATATTCTCTCCAATCGCCTGACGTTCTTTAAGGTAAGCCTTCGCTCTGTTTTCCGAGAGCCTATTTAAATCGGATTCAATAGTTGCCTCGTTTCCGCGCAGGCCATAGGAATAAGAGGACTTTTTAAGGCTTGCAAGCGACGTTTCACCCTCTCCGCTTTTGGTACTATCAAACGAGGCGTTAAACTGCTCGTTCATAGAGCCGTCTGGATTAAAAGCCTTATGTAAGCTGAATTTTTCGATAAAAGCTTTTCTTTTAGGCTCCTTAACGGATTTAAGCACCTTTTCAATATTCTGATAGTTTTTTCTCGTCGTTTCGGCAAGCTTGCGCTCGTTTATCTCGGTAAGTTCGTCCTCTGCCTGAAGATTTGTCGCCTTTTCGCGCAGAGAACTTATCTCGGTAAGCGAATCTGCAATATCTGCTTCTTTACCAACGTAACCGATACCAACCTTTGATAAACCGTAACCAACCGTACCGCCGTATACAAGACCGGTTCCGGCGCCGGCAAGCCCTGCTTCTCCAACGCCCTTCCAATATTCCTTGTCGCCGTATTCCGAAAAAGCATCTACGCCTTTATATATTGTTTTAAGCCCGGGACGGGCAAGCTCTGAGGCGACCTCCTCAACTCCTTCCTCAACGGCGTTTTTCGCAACTCTTTTAAGCCCGGTTTTAGCAACGGAGCTTGTAATATCGTCTAAAATCCCTTTGCCAACAAGAGCTTTATCAAATCCGCCCGTAAGCTTCTCGGTTCCCGCTTCTACAAGACCGGAAGCAACACCGTATCCAAGCCCCGCGTAATAATCCGCGCCGTCGTTAAAGGCTTCCTCGGTGGCAGTTCCCGCCGCACTCGCCCCCATGGTAACGAGAGAGGCGGTTTGCGCCGCTGTTTGCGCGGCCACTACCTGTGCAGCCGAAGCACCGGCGGCATATCCGCCGTAAGCTCCGTAGGTTGCTATCGTCGCGATTACCGCCGGGAGCATTTGTCCGACACCGCTCGCGACCTTCTCGACCATTCCGCCGTCTTTTAAGTAGGAATATTTCATAGCCTCTTGAAGCGGATTACCGACAATCTCTCCTGCAAAGTCATACGCAACAGCTTCTTTCATGGTATCCTGAAACTCGTCCGAAAATATTCCGCCGACCGCTCCGGTTACTCCGATCAAAAGGTCAACCACTCCTTCTACGCCTTTTACTGCGCCCGTAATAACGTTTCCTTTTATATCACCGGCAGTGGAAGCTAAACGAAGCAAAGGGTTTGCGTTTTCTATCTTTTCATTCTCCGCTTTTTCCGCGGCAAGACGGGCTTTTTCCTGTTTTTCATAAGCAACGCGCCTTCTGTATGCTTGATTACGGCTTACAACCGCCCTGCGTTCCTCAAGAACCCTCTTTGCTCTTGCCCTGCGTTCTTCCGGAGACATTACATAAGTTGCCATTGTTTACTCCTTTTGTTATTCTGCGTATTCGTCTTTATAACCTCTGCTATAATATGGAATATTGGAATTTTTACATAATTTTTTGAAATCGCTTTGGTCGAGTTGTCTACCCTGAACAACACACCAATGATCTCCGCCTTTATCGTTGTTTCCAAGATAAATATAAATCTTACCATTATAATACATTATTGTTCCTGGTCCTTTGGCTGCTGAATTTTCATTATTATCTTTTGCTTCCGTAAGT
>JAZRDX010000128.1:0-9883 GCA_045660565.1 Eubacteriales bacterium | reverse complement strand
ATTCCGGGTGCGTATCAAAAAGCTCCTTCGGAAGAAGGTATCTCGCCGCGTGCATCTCACATTCAATTTCAAGACCGCGGGAGCACGCATAATCGATAAGCTCACGAAATTCATCGGTCTGAAACAGCTCTACAAGCTCGGCAAGCGTCTCTGCTGCTTCGGCACCGCCGCGAGGGTGAAGACCGAGAATACTTACACCCCCGTCAGCCATACGGTCTATCCATTTTATAGTAAGCTCCTCGGGGTGAATAATAATACTTGATTTCATAACTTTTCTCCATTGCCCATATTTGCCCATATAAAAGTGAATGCGGTTTTTATTTATTTTCTCGCCCAATCGGACGGCTCATTACCCATAACGAAGTGAAGCTCACCGCCCTCGGTAAGCTGACTGTGCGTAAGCTTACATTCGTTAAGCTCTTTGCCCTGCCAGGAAGCGGACTGAACGTAGATATTACCCTCTCCAACGTTTTCTCCGGTAACGGTAAGCTTATTTCCGTTTCCGAGATTAAAGGTTATCTTTTCTACTCTCGTTCCGTGGAGATAGTAATTTTCGGTAGTCGCGTACGGGAAAATTCCGCACATAAGGAAGATATAATATGAGGACATTCCGCCGTTATCCTCGTCTCCGGGATAGTCGTTCGGCAGAGAAAAACGTTTTATAACTCCGTCTATAACCTTAGCGGCAAGGTCGGGGCGCTTTATCTCGTCGGTACAGAACAGCCACGGTATATGGAATGACGGCTCGTTGGTAAAGTTAAGATAACCCTCTTTTCCATGGTCGTCATTAAAGTAATTCACGCTGTGCTCACAAGCCCAGAGAAGTCTTTTCGTAAAGGTTTCGGCTCCCCCCATAGCCTCGACGAGACGCGGCACGTCGTTGTAGTTAATGTATGACGCATCCCAGCCGGTAGCCTCGTAGAAGTGTTTATTATAGCCTTCGTGAGAGTTAAATCCCGGATCAAAGCTTCCGTCCGCGTTACGGTTCTGCGGGAAATTATAAAAGCCCTCGCTCTCGTTGTTTTCGTTCCAAACGTTAAGCCAGCTTGCGCTGCGCGCATAGTACTTTTCGTAGTCCTCCGTCTTACCAAGCTTCTTTGCCATCGTAGAGATAGCCTTATCGTTAAAGGCAAAGCCCATGGTAGCCGCCGCGCCGTGGAGTCTCCAAGAGTAGGAAACACCGCTTACCGTTTTTCTGAAGGTTTCTATCGCGTAGCCGCCGTTAACGTATTCGGGGGTACGCATCTGCTCCGCGCTCTTAAGAAGCACCGCGTAGACGTCCTCCCAGGTGTATCTTTCGAGCGGAACGCCTTTAAGGAAGGCATCAACCATAACGTTATCAACGTCGTTTCCGCCTTGTCCCGCGACACCCTCCTGCGCCGCCATAAATTCGTCGGCTACGACTATTCCGTTACCAACCTTTTCGTTATAGTGGGCGCGGTCTACCATAGATTCAACGATAGCGCCCATCTTTTTCGGGTAAAGCAGTGAGTACATCGGGAATACCGTTTTCCAGGTATCCCAGATAGTATGGAAGTCGTCCCATCTGCCGTGGTCGTTGGTACGGTTACGCGGCTGAACGTTCATGTGATACATTGCGGTATAGAAACGGCGAAGGAGCGCTTTGTCGTCGCTCTGAAGCTCTATTGCTCCGAGAACACCGCGCCATATATTTTTTGCGTCGTTCTTTACCTTCTCGTAGTCAAAGTCGGGAATCTCTGCGTCAAGGAACTGCTTTGCTCTTTCCGCGCTTACAAAGGATATAGCTATCTTCGCCTTAACCCTTGCGCCCTTGTCAAATCTTATGTACGCGCCTATTCTCGTTTCCTTTTCGATGGAAACGGTTGCCATTTCGGTAATTTTGGAAACACTTTCGCCCTCAAAAACACCTATTTCGGTGTAGTCGGCATCAAACTCCATGGCAAAATACATATTCCAGTCTTTTCCGCTCCAGTTACCGAAATACGTACCGCCGCCATAGATGCTTTTTGCCTTTGTATCTACCGTAACCGAGCCTGCTTTCATACTTGCGTCAATGTCAAGCTTATGACCGACGTCCAGAAGGAGATAAGGCTCGCCCTCTGTCGGATATTCAAAGGAATATATCGCCGCGGCGTGTGATGGCGTAACCTTTGCGAAAATACCGTTTTCGAGCATAACCTCGTATTCGTAGCAGTGAGAAATCTCCTTTCCCTCTTTTGCGAACGACGCTCTGTCTGCATGATTAAGCTTTACCTCACCCAGCGAGGGAGAAAGAAGAAAGTTTCCAAAGCACTTGGTTCCGCCTGAGCCCGAGGTATACGCCTGACCGAAGCCGACGATAGGCTGATTTCTGTAATATCCTCCGCAGTCCTTTTCAAGCGTTTCGGGACTCGGATGAATTGAGCTTTCCGGAAGCGTAGGACCTGCTGAGGTCGCGCTGCCGACACCGAAAAGCGGATCGGCGTAATCTATGGGATCAATGGTTCTTTTTTCTGTCATTTTCTCGTTCATAAAAATAAGTCTCCTTATGTTTTTGTCAGGCTGCTTACAGTCGCCCTTCAGCCCGTTAGCTCCATATAAAGAACACGCGCGCGTTTTTATTTATTATATCATTTTGATGGTGGTTTGTCAACTTATTCGCCAAATCTTGAGTCTACGCGTTTATTTTTCGTAACTTATCACATTTTACCGCTTTGTATTTATGTAATATTAACAAACCGCACCGAGCTTTCTTCTTTTTTCAAAACAAATTTCTGCCAACAGCTCAGCAAAAAGGGCGATTTTAAAATCGCCCTTACGTTATTATTTCGTACCGAAAAGTCTGTCTCCCGCATCTCCGAGCCCCGGAAGAATGTATCCGTTCTCGTTTAAGCATCTGTCAACCGTGGAAACGTAGATATTGACGTCGGGGTGCGCCTCGGCAACCTTGGAGATTCCCTCCGGCGCGCCGATAATCGCCATAAACTTTATATGCTTACAGCCCTTTTCTTTAAGAAGCTGAATAGCATCACAGGCACTGCCCCCCGTTGCAAGCATCGGATCAACGATAAGCACAAGCTTGTCCTCTATTCCGTCGGGAAGCTTGCAGTAGTAGGTATCGGGCTTAAGAGTTTCCTCGTTTCTGCACATACCGATATGCCCTACCCTTGCCGAGGGAAACAGAACGTGAACTCCGTTTACCATACCAAGTCCCGCGCGAAGTATCGGAACGATAACGACAGAGTTATCGGTTATAACAGTCTGCTTACAGGTTTCAAGGGGAGTTTTTACCTCAATTTCAGTGGTAGAAACTCCTTCCTTTAAGCTTTCGTAGGTCATAAGCGTTGTTATTTCCTCTACAAGCTCACGGAACTCCTTCATGCTTGTATTTTCATTACGCAGAATAGCAATTTTATGACGGATAAGGGGATGGTCAAATACGATAACGTTTTTGTAGTCCTTCATTTTTATTCCTCCTTGAAATCGCTGCTCTTGTCAGCCGCTTTGCCAAACGTGTTAAGTCCAACGTTAACGATAATGCCGAGAATAAGTGCGCAGGCGATAGTGGTCAGTGTAATCTTGCCGAAGGAAACGCTGAATCCTCCGATACCGGGGATAAGTATAGATGAAACGACAAAGAGATTTTTGTTGTCGTTAAGATCAACCTTCTGGATCATCTTTAATCCCGAAACAGCTATAAAGCCGTAGAGAGCTATACAAACGCCACCCATTACACAGTTTGGAATGGAAGCAAGGAATGTAACGAAGGGACCGAAGAAGGAAATTACCATACACATAACAGCGGTAGTCGTTATAGTGATAACCGATGCGTTTTTAGTTATTGCGACGCAACCGACAGATTCGCCGTAGGTAGTGTTGGGGCAACCGCCAAAGAACGCACCCGCGATAGAGCCTACGCCGTCTCCGAGAAGAGTTTTGTCAAGTCCCGGATCTTCAAGAAGGTCCTTTTCAATAATACTGGAAAGGTTCTTGTGGTCAGCTATATGCTCGGCAAATACAACGAACGCAACCGGTATGTAAGCAACCGCAACCGTAGCGACGTACGCTCCGTCTATATCCTTTATACCCTTAAAGGCTTCTATAAACGAAAAATCGGGGATTGCGAATATCTGCATACCTTTGAACGCTTCAAAATTAATTACCTGAAGCGCCACGTTATTCGAGAAGATTCCGATAACGGTAAATACCGCGGCAACCGCATACCCTACCATAATACCGAGAATAAAAGGAATAAGCTTTATGTTCTTGCTTCCAAATACCGAGAACGCGAAGATCGCAAAAAGCGTAATAAGTCCGCAGATAATTGCAACGTAGGGGCTACAACCGGAAACCTTAGAAACCTCGTCAACGATCTGGCCGTCCTTAATCACCTGACCGACCTGCTCGACCATAACCTTACCTACGTAAAGGTCATTTATAGCGTTAACCGAAAGAGAAAGACCGATAAGAGCAACCGTAGGACCGATAACGACCGCGGGCATAAGCTTATTTATCCAGTTAACACCGACGAATTTAACGATTATCGCGATAACAACGTATACAAGACCGCCGAAAATGGCACCGAGAATAATTCCGGCATATCCTGCCTGTGCAGAGACAGCACCGCCGAATGCGGCAAGCATTGAACCGATAAAGGCAAAGGACGAGCCGAGGAATACGGGGCTGCGAAATTTAGTGAAAAGCTGGTAAACGATTGTACCGACACCTGCGCCGAAGAGTGCGGCAGACTGGCTCATTCCGTTACCGATGATAGCGGGAACCAGGATAGTTGCGGCAAGTATCGCAAGAATCTGCTGGAACGCAAAAAGCAACATACTGCCGAACTTAGGCTTGTCATGAATATCATAGATAAGATTTTTTGACATTTTCTCCTCCTGTTTTTGAAAGCAATACTTTAAAGCTTTCTTTTTTAATTATTATAACACCTTAGTACGCCAAAAGTCAACTCTTTTCGAGTTTTTATTTAAATAAATATTTTCTGTTCCCGCTTTTACGCACGACACGTATTATCCGACGTCAGCTATACAATTTTTACAGTAGGGAGAGGTTAAAATCCCGGAAAGTTAGAAAAAAAGATATTGAACTTAAAGAAAATTTATGATATAATTATTGTAGCTTGAGTAATACTTACAACAACGGAGCTTTTTATATCGAATAGACCTTTAAATCATCTGTTTAAAGCATTAAAAAGCGGGAAAGGACGAAAATTTTGGAAAACAACACACTTCACAAGCGCTACGGGCTGTTCACGGCAATCTGCATGGTTGTCGGAATAGTAATCGGCTCAGGCGTTTTCTTCAAAGCACAGGATATATTAAATTACACGGGCGGAAATATGCTCATCGGTATTCTTGCATGGGTGATCGGCGGCATCGTTATGATAATCTGTGCGTTCAATTTTGCGAATTTTGCAACGAAATACGTAAAGGTAAACGGTATCGTTGACTACGCGGAATCTATTGTAGGAAAAAAATACGCTTATATAACCGGTTGGTTTATTTCAACAATCTATTTTCCCGCGATGACCTCTGTTCTCGCGTGGGTATCGGCAAGATACACGCTTCTTCTTTTTAACCCTGCCGCAGATATATCAGGCGGTCTTTGTATGTCGCTCGGCGCGTTTTATATGGTTTTATTCTATGCGCTCAATATGCTTTCACCGAAGCTTGCCGGAAAGCTTGAGGTAAGCGCAACAATCATTAAACTTATCCCTATTGCAACAATTATATTAATCGGTACCGTGTGCGGACTTATAAACGGCAATACCACCGAGGCATTTGCTTCTTCCGCCGCGCACAACAGCGATTTTTCCAGCGTATTCGCGGGAATCGCGGCGGCGTCCTTTGCCTACGAGGGCTGGATCGTCGCAACGTCCATCAACGCGGAGCTTAAAAACCCGAAAAAGGATCTGCCGCGCGCGCTCGTATTCGGTTCGATTATCATTATGGCGGTATATATTCTGTACTTTATCGGTCTCACGGGCGGCGCGTCGGTTGACGTGCTTATGAAGGAAGGCGCCACCACCGCGATAAAAAATCTCTTTGGAAGCGTCGGCGGAACGGTGCTGAATGCCTTTGTCGTTATATCCTGTCTCGGCACACTGAACGGACTTATGATCGCCTGCCCGCGTTCCTTCTATTCTCTTGCGATGCGCGGTAACGGTCCGAAGCCCAAAGCCTTTGCCACCGTCGACGGGGAAACGAATATGCCGTCCAACGCGGGAATTTTAGCGCTTCTTTGCTGCGCCGCATGGTATTTTTACTTCTACGGAGCAAACCTCGGTGCTTCAATTTTCGGTTTATTCAGCTTTGACTCCTCAGAGCTCCCGATTATCACTATTTACGCATTCTACATTCCGATGTTCGCAATGTTTATAAAAAAGGAAGGGCGGAAAAACATTTTAGTAAACACCGTAATGCCGGTACTTGCTATCATATCTTCACTGTTTATGGTTTTCGTGGCGGTTTACGCACACGGTATTCGTCCGTATAAAGAAGCGGTGGCAAACGGAAAATTTGCTTTTCCCGTTCTTTTCTACCTTATAGTATTTGCCGTAATCATGCTGCTCGGAACAGTTTTCTACAAAAGTAAAGAACAGCTTACCGATGAAAAGGAATAATTTTTCTTAAGCTAAAATCAAAAAATCAAGGTTTTTAAAAGTTAAAGCCTTGATTTTTTTGTATGTAAGCATTAATTTTTATTAAGCTCTTTTCTTATCCTTCTTCTTACACGGTTGATATGTCTTTCGAAATCGCCGTTTTCAATAAGCTCTGTAAGAACGTACTGCATAAAAGTGGGAACGGTACAGGAATAAAAACCGAGCTTTTCCTCATAGACCGTTATAAGGTGTTTCGGAATGACCATGTACCCCACTCTCAGGGAAGGAGAAATTGTTTTCGAAAACGTATTGAGATAAATAACGTTATCGTTTTCGGAGAGAGCAAACAGCGTTTCGGTCGGTTTTGCAGAAACCGAAAACTCGGATTCAAAATCGTCCTCAATAATATACCGAACTTTTCCGCTCGCCCAGCGCACGTATTCGTGTCTTTTAGATGCCGTTGCCGTAACTCCGCTCGGATAGCTTCGGTACGGTGTTGTATGCAAAACGTCGGCAGAGCTTTCGGATAGTGCCTTACTGTCAATTCCCGTCCGAGTTAACGGAAGCCGTTCGTATTCGATTTCCGTTGCTTTATATACCTGCTCGATTTTTTTATATGACGGTGCTTCTATCGCATACACTCTGCTACGTCCCAAAAGCTCAACGATAAGCCCGTAAAGATATTCGGAACCGGAACCGATTATTATCTGCTCGGTATCCACCGAAATCCCCCTGTTTCTCGCAAGATACTTTTTTATCGCTTCTCTAAGCTCTGTGCAACCAACTCCGGGTGATTTGGTAAGCAGCATTTCTCCGTACTCACTCATAACCCTACGCATGGTTTTGTTCAGCACAGACAAAGGGAAATCCCCCACGGAATGTTCGGCACGGTATACCGCGCGATAGGTATGCTCCGACCTTGCCGATGAGGCAAATACGTCGTTTTTTCGAAAGGTAACAACGTAACCGCTTCTTGCCCTCCCCTCCGCGTACCCCTCGTCGCACAGTAACGCATAGGCGTGTTCGACCGTTACGGTACTGGTTCCCGTCTCCTCCGCAAGAACTCTTTTAGAGGGAAGCTTACTTCCGTACGCATAAGCTCCGTTTAAAATGTCGTCCCTTATCTGACTGTACAGCTGCAGATAAACAGGGCGCTTTCGAGTATCAATAACATACTTCATCTGGCTATATAAAATTCTCCTCATTTGGTAATTGTAATATGGTCAGATTTATTATATACTATTTTATACAGAATGTAAAGGAGTTAAATGTAAACATGAATTCAAAAACCAAACAAACGGTTGTGTCCGCGCTTATGGCGGCAATAGTTTGCATTACAACAATGATTATTAAAATCCCCTCTCCGTTAAAAGGCTACATGAACCTTGGAGACTGTACCGTACTGCTGTCCGGCTGGATACTCATTCCCGGATACGGTTTTTTAGCAGCGGGACTCGGCTCGGCTCTTGCCGACGTATTTTCGGGATACGTTGCCTACGCACCCGCGACGTTTATAATTAAAGGTACAATGGCTCTGATTTCATTTGCGTGCTTAAAGCTTATGAGCAAAAAGATAGGCAAATTTCCGGCAGAGCTTATCGGCGGCGTGCTTGCCGAAACTCTGATGATCTTCGGCTATTACGTTTTTGAAGGCTTCCTATACGGATTCGTTCCGTCTCTTGTAAACCTTCCCGCAAACGCCGTTCAGGGTATTGCGGGGCTGGTAATCGGTATTATTCTCATAAAAGTCCTTGAAAAAACAAAGCTTACAAGGCTCTGATACATAACAAAAAAATCCCCGACGGGGATTTTTTGTTTAGAGATATGTTCACTTTTTTAAACCATTAAATTATAGGTATTGTCCTCGGAATATTCTATCTCCTCCGAAATAATGCCTGCTATCCTTGAAATATCCGGTAGCGTCTCTGCTTTTTCAGAGCAGATAAGCGAGGCAAACAGACTTTCGCAAAACAAGCAAAAAGCAAGACGAACGCGAAAATCCTCCTCGTCATAACTTTCCGTACAATGGCGGAAGATAAAATACGCCAAAAATCTTTCGAGATATTCGTCCTTATCGGTAGGTCGAAGCTTTGACGAAAAGCTCATAAACATATCCTTGTGCGTAACGTCAAGATATTCAAGAGCATCAAGCTTTCCGAGCATACGTTTATCGTCGGGTTTATCTATGGAATACGTATTATAAATTTTCTCCCGTTTTTCTCGGTATTCGATCGACGTGTTTTTAAGTATTTTAAATATTTCTTCACGACGGGCGCGTCCGTTAATCTCTGTTTCCTCAGCTACGGAATTAACCTCACCAATCTCCTCCATAACGTCATAGTCCAACGAGCTGAGAATAATTCTCGCCGCTTCGGGGCAGGACATACCTATCCCTACCTCGCAGACGTCGGTATAGTTATAAAACCTCGGATGCTCACGGCATATATCGGAGAGGTATTCCTCTCCAACGTTAAGAATTATTTTGCAAAGTCCTCTTTCGTCAAGATGGGGACACCTATCCCCCTCACCTAATTTAAAATGAGGAGTATCCTCCGTACAAATACTGTTTCTTACGACCGTGGCATAGCTGCCTTTCAGCTTTTGGTATTTTTTCATAGTATCATTATCGATATCTATCTCCCAGCCGACACAACAGCTATGCTCACATTTATCCGCAATACATTTAAATTTTTTATAGTACCTCGGTGCGTAAAGCTTCATATTATTTCCCTTTGAGTGTTTAAAATTTTATGATTACATTATAACACACACCGGGGAAATTTTCAAGTTTTAATTCTACGTATCGGAAAAATATCGGGAATGCGGGCAAAAAAAACTACTTTCCTACGGTCAGTCGCGGCTCTGACGCGCCAGCGCCTCATTTACTACCGCGCCCCTTCGAATCCTCTTATTATATTCCTACCAAACAAAAAGGCCATCTTTTCGATGACCTTTTGTTTGGTAGGGGTGCTAGGATTCGTTATCGTCGCGACACCGCAAAGCCGATTTTTTTATTTCGCCTTTGCTACGCTCCTCGGTCAGTCGCGGCTCTGACGCGCCACCGGCGCCTCATTCACTACCGCTCCCCCTTCGAATCCTCTTATTATATTCCTGCCAAACAAAAAGGCCATCTTTTCGATGACCTTTTGTTTGGCAGGGGTACTAGGATTCGTTCTCGTCGCGACATCGCAAAGCCGATTTTTTTGATTTCGCCTTTGCTACGCTCCTCGGTCAGTCGCGGCTCTGACGCGCCACCGGCGCCTCATTCACTACCGCTCCCCCTTCGAATCCTCTTATTATATT
>JAZRDX010000127.1:0-8785 GCA_045660565.1 Eubacteriales bacterium | reverse complement strand
CCGACAGAAAGGAATGTTTATGAATAATATCACTTTAAAGGAAGCGGCGAAAATGTTCGTCGGAAAAAGAAATATACGTCTTTTATGCCATATTCGGCCCGACGGAGATACCCTTGGATCCGCTTTCGGACTTAAATATATTCTTGAAAGCTCGGGAAAGCATAAGGTAAATGTCGTTTGTGAGGACGAGGTGCCGAAGCGGCTTCTCTTTTTAACCGAGGGAAACAGCAGGCTTGCTCCCGATAATTCGGCAGAAAATCTCCCCGAGCTTATATGCTCTATCGACTGTGCGGAGCTGCATAGAATAGGCAACACCTACGAGGGGATAATCGATTTGAAAATCGACCACCATAAGGACGGCGGAAGCTACGCCGAAAGAAACTATACCGAGGAGGACTCAGCGGCAACGGGTGAGATAATTTACGCTCTTGCGCGCGAGCTTGAGGGTATAGGCGAGGGAATACTGACAAAGGAAGCGGCAACTGCGCTCTACGCGGCGATTTCCTCGGATACGGGTTCGTTTAAATACTCAAACGTAACCTCGCGCACCCTTAGAATTGCGGCTGACCTTGTTGACGCGAACGCAGACAGTGCGTTCGTTGCCCACCGTCTTTTCGGCATAAAAACGCTCGGAGAGATCGCGGCTCAGGAGATTATGCTGAACAATTTTGAGCTGTATCTCGGCGGTCGCGTTGCGTTTTTGCTTATAACCAACGATATGAAAAAGGGATTTCCCGACGACGATTTCAGCGATACCGTCTCTCAGCTTCGCGAGATAGAGGGGGTTGAGCTTTCGGTTACGGTACGTCAGGAGCCGTCGGACAATAACGGATACAGAATTTCAATGCGCTCGGGAGAGAGCATAAGCTCAAGCGAGCTTTGCAGACTTTTCGGCGGAGGCGGACACGAAAGAGCCGCGGGCGCAACTATAAAGGCAAGCTCACCCGACGAGGCTAAAAAAACGGTGCTTGATAAGGTACTGTCGACACTGAAATAAACGCTGTAATTGAAATTGCGAGATAGGGAAACCTCCCCTTAGAATGAATGACCGACAGCCGGTTGATACCAAAATTTTGAATTTATACAAGGAGGTGCGGCAAATGAGCGAAGAATTACTTTCGGGCGTGTTATGTTTTAATAAACCGCAGGGGTGTACCTCTCACGACGTGATTTACCGCGTCCGTAAGCTTTACGGAACGAGACAGGTGGGACACACGGGTACTCTTGATCCGCTTGCCGAGGGTGTGCTCGTCGTTATGGTGGGACGCGCCGTGAAGGCTTCCGAGCTGCTTTCAGCCGATACCAAGGAATACGTGGCAACTCTTAAGCTCGGTCTTACCACCGATACCGAGGATATAACCGGTACCGTTTTAACAAAACACGAAGGAGCGCTCCCGGATTTTTCCGCTGTTAAAGCGGTTGCCGCAGAGTTTGTCGGAGATATTATGCAGATGCCGCCGATGTACAGCGCGCTTAAGGTTGACGGGAAAAAGCTTGTAGACCTTGCGCGTAGCGGCAAGACCGTAGAAAGAGAAAAGAGACAGGTAAGAGTTGAAAAACTTGAGGTTTTCGAAACGGAAACCGAGGGAGAATATCTCCTTAACGTTCGTGTTTCAAAGGGTACGTACATAAGAACGCTTTGTGCCGATATAGGTCAGCGCCTACGCTGCGGAGCGGTAATGAAAACCCTTGTACGTACGTCTGCGGGTGCGTTTGGAATAGAAAACAGCTATACAGAGGAGCAGTTAAAAGAAATGAGCGCCGAGGAAAGAGTTGCGGCACTTACTCCCGTTGATATGCTGTTTGAGGACGCGCCGAGCGTACATCTTTCCGATTTCTTTGCACGTCTTGCGTCGTGCGGATGCGAAATATACCAGAAAAAAATAAAGAGCGACGTTCCCGTCGGCTCTCTTGTAAGAATGTATGATAAAAACGGTTTTTTCGCCGTAGGACGGGTGCAGGAGTTCCCCGACGGAAGCGCGATAAAGCCGCTTAAACAGTTCAGAATCTGAAAACAAATTTCATTTTAATATTATGTACGGCGGGCAGTCCCTGCAAAATGTTCTGTTAATAAATTAAAATGGCGGAATCAAATCCGCCATTTTTAATAAATAAAATTTTAGCAAACCTTTATATTTTCCACTCCGAGGGCGGTCAGTTCCTCGGTTATTTTTTTAATACACTCTTTTTTCGTCTCGTCAGACATAGGCGGAACGCCTTTCATTCCGTCGGGCATCGAAAGTGCCTCGTATTTCGACGAGCCGAGTGTGTGGTATGCCATAACGTTGATTTCGGTAACGTTTTTGAGCGAAGCGCAAAGCTCGGCAATACCGCGCAGGTGTCCGTCCCGTAGATTTTTCTCGGGAATAATAGGACAACGCAGTACGGTGCTTACACCGAGGCTGTCGATAAGTCTTAGGTTTTCTATAATAGGCTCAAGCGAAACACCGGTGAATAGCTTATGGTTTTCGCTATCGGTCTCCTTAATATCAAATAGGAATAAGTCGGTAAGGGGTGCGATTTTTTTAACCGTTTCGGCGTTTGCAAAGCCGCAGGTTTCAATACACGTATGTATTCCTTTTTCCTTTGCCTTTGTTAAAATTTCGGTGAGAAAATCAGCCTGCATAAGCGGTTCTCCGCCCGATACGGTAAGACCGCCGCCGGAATTTTTGTAAAATAACGCGTCCCGCATAACCTCGCTTATAACCTCGTCCGCGCTTACGGTTTTTCCGAGCTTTTCAATGGCTCCGACCGAGCATTTTTCGGCACACGCACCGCAGGAATCGCAGCTTTTGCGGTCAAATGCGTGGACGGGAGCAGACGTGTTATCCGATACTGTAAAGACGTGGCAGCCGTTTTTGCATACGCTCGCGCAAGCACCGCAAAAAATACATTTATTGCTGTAATACGCTACGCTGACCGTGCATTTTTGCGATTCGGGGTTGTGGCACCATACGCAGCGCAGGGGACAGCCCTTGAAAAATACAGTTGTGCGTATACCCGGTCCGTCGTGGACACTGAAACGCTGAATGTCAAAAACATTTCCGTTCATAGCTGTTTTTTATCCTTTTTTCAAATGAGTAAGGTTTTATTTGTAGAGGGCGACATCTCGCTACGGGTTTACAAAGGTTAGAATTTTATTTGTAGGGGGCGACGTCCCCGACGCCCCGCTATGGGTTTATCTATGGTTAGGTTTTCTTTGTAGGGGGCGACATCCCCGATGCCCCGCTACGGGTTTACAAAGGTTAGAATTTTATTTGTAGGGGGCGACGTCCCCGATGCCCCGCTACGGGTTTATCTATGGTTAGAATTTTGTTTGTAGGGAATGACGTCCCCGCCCCGCATTTTAATACGCTTGCATTAAACGTTATATTTTATTTTTCTGCTTAATGTTTATGTCTCAGTCTGTTTATAACCTCATCCTGAAGCTGCCTCGGCAGATTTACAAATCTTGCGGAATATCCTCCTACACGCACGATAACGTGAAGATTGTTTTCGGGATCAAGCTGTGCCTTTTTTAACTCCTCGATATCGGTAGTGTTACCCTGGAAAATGTGTCCGCCCTGCTCGAAAAATGTGGTAAGCAGAGCTTCTACGATTTCCGGCGAGGCTATCGACGGATCAAGGTCCCACATAGCCGACGCGCCGCCGCTGAAAAGCTCAAACGGGAGCGAGGTGCAGGAGTTGATGGCGGCTGTTACTCCCTTTGTCATAGACGAGCTTTGCGGAGTTACCGAGTGAGCAACCGGCACACCCGCCTTTCTTCCGTCGGGAGTTGCGCCGAGGATCCTGCCCGCTTCGGGCGCCCATATAAACGTGAGAAGAACCGGCTTTCCGTTTCCTCCGAAACGGTTAACGTAACTGCTGTACGGACGGCAAACGTCTTTTGTGAGCCTTGCCGCGATCTCGTCCGCCTCGGAATTATCCTGTCCGTATTTCGGAAGAGCCAGAAGACGGGCTCTGAGCACCTCGTAGCCCTCAAAGTTTGCCTTCAAAGCCTCAATAAGCTCACCCGCAGTGCAGATTTTTTCGTCAAATACAGCTTTTTTGATTGCTATGAGAGCGTCCGCGGCGTTTGGTATACCGATAAACGCTGTGCCGTAATCGTGGTATCTTGCACCGCCTCCGTGCATGTTTCTGCCCTTTGTAAGACAGTCGTCAACCATTGATGAAATAAGGTATTCGGGGCGCATGTCTTCAACGTACTCGCTGAGACGGTCGAGGAATTTCAGGCTTTCGGTCAGTACGTAATCTGTCTTTTCGATAAACGAGGCATAAAAGTCCTCGTAGCTGTCAAATTCGGTCAGCGGCTTTGCCTTAAAATAGGTAAGCTGATTTTTCTTTGTAAGACAGTAGCCGCCTGTCATGCAAAGCTCTAAAAGCTTCGGTATATTCTGGTATCCGCTGAAAAGAAAGTCGCTGGTTCTGCCCTGGACACCGACCTCCATACAGCCGCCGCAGAAGTAGTCAGCGGCATCGGTTTCGGTTACTCCGTTATGCACCAGAGCCGTGATGACCGCCGGATCATTGATGATCTGTGCGCGGTTTTTACCGTTAATAACATACTCTGCGCAAAGTTTAACGAAGTCTGCCGGCGGATTTTTCGGGATTCTTGCATAGAGAAGCGGGTGTATTATATCCAGCTTCATATAGGCTTTTATAATTATATAGGAAAGAGGGTTTACCGCGCTTGTGCCGTTAGGATACGAGCCACCGACAACGATGCTTTCGCCCCATTTGTCGCTGCCGTAAATACGCTCGTCGATGCGGATAAACAGCTCCGCTATAAGCTCCTCTGCCTCTTCGAGGGTTATGATGCCTTTGTTTAAATCCTCTTCAAGATACGGCCAGAGATAGTAGTCGAGACGTCCGGGGCTGTTTCCTCCGTGCTGCGCCTCCTTCATTACTATAATGTGCTGCATGAAAAATGACTGGACAGCCTCGCGGAAATTTCTTGCGGGGTATTTCGGTACCCTTTTGCATATTTCAGCCTCCTCGGTCATTCCCATTTCGGTAAGACGGGCAACGTGCTTTTCGTTCCACTCGTCGGTGGCATCAAGCATTATCAGTACGCCTTTGTAGAACTGCTCTGCCTTTTCGTCTCCTCTATGGCGGAGAAGCCCCTCCTCGCACCTTTCTCTGATACCGACGGTACCGCGGCTGAGAATTGTATTCCAGTTCCACGCGATATGACCGGGAGCACCGAGAACGGTGAGCTGACTTTCGTACAGCTCGGAGTATTCCGGATTGTTTTCCCTGAGCATTTTTTTCGGAACGGTGTTGAAATCGTAATCGGGATCTGTCTTTTCCACCTTTTTACCGGGCCAATAGTAGACTCTGCCTATAATCTTATCGTACGGCTCTATGCGTATCTCCTGGTTTGTGATGGCATACGCCATTGAGCGTGCCTGCTTTTCCCATTTCGGGAGAGCGGAGTATAAATTGAGCGCGGCATAGTGAAAATCACACCAGAAAGGAGTTTCGGGTGGGTTTATCGCTTTTTTTCTGGACTCGCCAAACAGATTTTTTATTCTTTCGGACAGCTCCATGTTGTTTTCCTCCATGTTTTATAAGTAAACCGGATCCGATTTGATTATAACATAAGACATTTTTTCTGTCAAGTAATTTGTAATAAACAATAAGCAGTAAAAAGTAAGCGGCGCATTTATTTATGTCAAAAATATAAATTTTTCAAACTTTACAAAATAGACTTGACATTTAATATAAATAAGTATAAAATAAATGGTGTGTAATTGTTGAAATATATAAATTTGACATTAACATAAAACAAAAATCTTAATTAACTTAAAGGAGGACAAAATGTTACCGATAGTAATTACAGCATTAATCACTGCAATTATCGTTGGTGTCCCGTGTGTCTTCCTTGGTACATTCCTTCGTAAGAAAAACGCAGAAGCTAAAATCGGTTCTGCCGAGCAAGAAGCCAAACGAATAGTAGACGAAGCCGCAAAAGAAGCGGAAGCAAGTAAAAAATCCGCAATTGTTGAAGCCAAGGAACAGATACTTAAGGACAAAAACGAAGCGGAACGCGAAATCAAAGAGCAGCGTTCCGAAATCACACGCCAGGAGCACAGACTTGCGTCAAGAGAGGAAAGTCTTGACAAAAAAAGCGAGGCTCTTGACCGCAAAAACGAGCAGCTGAGCGAAAAGCTCAAGGAGGCTGACTCCGTTAAAGCGGAAATTCAGGAGGTTCTCGGTAAGCACTTAACAGAGCTTCAGAGAATTTCGGGTTATACCGTAGACGAGGCAAAGGCTGAGCTTCTTTCCAGAATAGAAGCAGACGTTCAGCACGACGCCGCGCTGAGGATCATTGAGATTGAGTCAAGACTTAAGGAGGAGGCTGACCAGAAGGCGAGAGACATTATATCCCTTGCAATTCAGCGCTGTGCCTCCGACCACGTATCCGAGACAACCGTTTCGGCGGTAACGCTTCCCAGCGACGAAATGAAGGGAAGAATTATCGGACGCGAGGGAAGAAACATCAGAGCGATAGAGCAGCTTACGGGTGTAGATTTAATTATCGACGACACTCCCGAAACGATAGCTATCTCCTGCTTCGATCCCGTTCGCAGAGAGATTGCAAGGCTTACTCTTGAAAAGCTGATTTCCGACGGACGCATCCATCCGACCAGAATTGAGGATACCGTTGAAAAGTCGCGTAAAGAGGTTGAAAACGAAATTAAGCAGGCGGGAGAAAGAGCAACCTTTGAAATCGGAATCCACGCCATAAGTCCCGAGCTTGTAAAGCTTCTCGGTAGACTTAAATACCGTACCAGCTACGGTCAGAACGTACTTATCCACTCCCTTGAGGTTGGGTATATCTCCGGAATCATAGCTGACGAGCTTGGAGTTGACAGCGTTATCGCAAAGAGAGCGGGACTTCTCCACGATATAGGAAAGGCGCTTACGGCTGAGGTTGAAGGCTCTCACGTTCAGCTCGGTGTCGATATAGCCAAGAAATACAAGGAGAACGCAGAGGTTATACACGCTATCGAGGCTCACCATAACGATATTGAGCCGAATACCATTATTGCGGTTATCGTTCAGGCGGCTGACGCTATCTCCGCGGCAAGACCGGGAGCAAGACGCGAAAATCTTGAAAACTACATCAAGAGACTTCAGAAGCTTGAGGAGATCGCGAACAGCTTTGGCGGTGTTGAGAAATCCTACGCCGTTCAGGCAGGACGCGAGGTTCGCATAATGGTTAAGCCCGAGGCGGTAAACGATGAGCAGATGGTTCTCGTTGCACGCGATATAGTCAAGAAGATCGAGGAAAGCCTTGAATATCCCGGACAGATAAAGATCAACGTCATTCGGGAAAGCCGCGCGGTCGATTACGCAAAATAAAAACAAAATCTAAAAATAGAAGGGGCTATCGCAGATATTCTTGCAGTAGCCCTTTTTCTGTTTTTTTGTATCTGTACAGTTGAAGCAGATATAATTTTCAGGTAAAAGACAGAATTTTCGGAGTGTGTGAAAAACTCGCTTACACCGGATAATAGATCGGCGTGTCTCGGATTTTTAACAGTCGATAACAGAGAATGATTAAAACTAAAATAGAAAGCGGAAAATAAAAATGAAAATACTTGCGGTGGGAGACGTAACGGGGGATATCGGGGTTAGTTACCTCGAAAAAAATCTCCGTCGTTTTAAACAGGCGGAGGGGATTGATTTTACAGTAGTCAACGCGGAAAACTCGGCAAGCGGAAACGGTCTTGACAGAAGATCCGCGGAAGGGCTTTTTTCGGCAGGCGCGGACGTACTGACGAGCGGAAACCATATATTCAGAATATCGCCCGCGTACCCTTATATTGATGAAAACGAATTTATAGTGCGCCCGGCAAACTTCCCCGACAGCTGTCCCGGCAGGGGGTATACCGTTTACGATTGCGGAAAGGAACGCATTCTCGTTATAAACGTGCTTGGTACGGTGTATATGGAGGCGCTTGCATGTCCGTTTAAAACGGTAGAGGAGATACTGAAGAAGGAGCAGGGAAATTATACACTTTCTTTCCTTGATGTTCATGCCGAGGCGACCTCCGAAAAGGCGGCGCTCGCGAGATACTTTGACGGAAAAATAACCGGTGTTTTTGGAACTCATACCCACGTTCAGACGGCGGACGCAAGAATTTTGCCGCTCGGAACGGGTTTTATAACCGATATAGGAATGTGCGGTCCTGAAAACTCAATTCTCGGTGTAAAATGCGACAGAGTTATAGATAAAATGAGACTGCATCTTCCGAGAAAATTTGAGTACGCGGACGGAGCTACAAGCGCCACGGGTGTTGTTTTTAACGTTGAAAACGGACGCGTTACGGAGGTAAAGGGAGTACGTTTTTAAATACAGAACGGGGAAGAAAAGGTGAAACGCGAGGAGGCGGAGGAAAATGATTTATGTCCCGAAAAAGAACCCTAAAAAAGCGACGTATACCGCCGCGGCATGTATCGCTGTCGCTACGGCGCTTTATACCGTAGGTGAGCTTGCGCCTGTTCCGAAAATGCCGTTTCAGCTTCTGGCTCTCGGACTTGTTGCGTTTGGTGTAATGCTTATAGCGAGATACCTGCTTACCGATTATAAATACGTTATAACCGACAGCGAAAGAGCGGATAAGGATCCGTCCTTTACCATTGTAAAAATTTCGGGTAAAAGAGAAACGGCTGTCGCTACCTTTGATTTTACGTCGGTTTATAAATGCTACCGCTGTAAAAGCGCCTCGGAGTTTGAAAAGAAACACGGTAAGGTTGATAAGGTGTTTAATTATTG
>JAZRDX010000126.1:0-17505 GCA_045660565.1 Eubacteriales bacterium | reverse complement strand
CGTTGGAGGTTCTACCCGTATTCCCGCTGTTCAGGACGCGGTTAAGAGCTTCATAGGCAAGGAGCCCTTCAAGGGAATTAACCCCGACGAATGTGTTGCTCTCGGAGCGGCAATTCAGGCAGGTGTTCTCGGAGGAGACGTGAAAGACCTTCTTCTTCTTGGTGTAACCCCCCTTTCTCTCGGTATCGAGACGATGGGCGGAGTATTCAATAAGATTATTGAAAGAAATACCACCATTCCGGTAAAGAAGAGCCAGATTTACTCTACCGCCGCTGACAGCCAGACCTCTGTTGAAATTCACGTTCTTCAGGGTGAGCGCGAGATGGCGAGAGGAAATACCACTCTCGGAAGATTCAACCTTGACGGAATACCTCCGGCACCGAGAGGCGTACCGCAGATCGAGGTTACCTTCGATATTGACGCAAACGGTATAGTTAACGTTACCGCAACCGATAAGGGAACGGGTAAGGAGCAGCACATCACCATTACTTCCTCTACGAATATGAGCCAGGAGGAGATAGATAAGGCTGTTAAGGACGCTGAGAAGTTTGCTGAGGAGGATAAGAAGCAGAAGGAAGCGGTCGATACCAAAAACCGCGCCGATACGCTTATATTCCAGACCGAAAAGACGCTTGGAGAAATTGGCGATAAGCTTCCTGAGGGCGAGCTTGCCGACGTTAAGGCGGCTCTTGAAAAGCTTAAGGAGACCGCAAAAACCGACAACATCGAAGCTATTAAGGCTGATTCCGAAGCTCTTGAACAGGCATTCTATAAGATCAGCGAAAAGCTTTACGCTCAGCAGCAGGGTGCTGGCGCTGACGGTGCCGCAGGTCAGGGACAGTCTGCGGACGGACAGACCTACTACGATCCCGGTTTTGAGGATAAGACCGATAAATAATCGGTAAAGAAATGAACAAAAGACGCCTCCCCTTGTGTATAAATTTATTATACAAATCGGGAGGTGTATTTTGCCCTTCGGGCTTCGCGGGGCTGAAATAAGAAAGGATTTTTAAATATGGACTGCATTTTTTGTATGATAAAGGACGGAAAAATTCCGTCGGCAAAGGTTTACGAGGACGAAAATATATTTGCGTTCAAGGACATTAATCCCCAAGCGCCGGTTCACGTTCTTGTTATTCCTAAGGAGCATATTCCCTCTGTTGACGGTATAAACGCCGAAAACAGTGCTATAATAGCAAGAATGTTCGAAAAAATACCCGAGATAGCAAAATCTTGCGGTATAGTTAACGGATACAGAGTTATAAGTAACTGCGGAGACGATGCCTGTCAGACGGTAAAGCATCTGCACTTCCATATTCTCGGTGGAAAGAAAATGGCTGAGGAAATGGCATAAATAAACTACTGTTAAATAGTAAAGCGCAATAAAAGGCTGTTTGGTTAAGGTTTAACCAAACAGCCTTTCTATTATTTCGACTATTTTAAATTTGACGGTGTATTCTCCGCTTTCCTGTTCGGTAAGGAGTCGAATCTGGTTTGCGGTAAAACCGACCTCGGCGAGAACCGTTTTTGCTTCTGCTGTACCGGTACAGACCTGCGGAAAGAGGACGCACCACCAGTT
The DNA here is from genome assembly GCA_045660565.1 of Eubacteriales bacterium. Classification (GTDB taxonomy): domain Bacteria; phylum Bacillota; class Clostridia; order Oscillospirales; family CAG-272; genus SIG673. The sequence goes on along the minus strand of JAZRDX010000126.1, from coordinate 15,926 downwards.
TTTTCCGTCAGCCTCTCCAAGCTCTATCTTGAGTGAGGTGTAGGTTCCGGCGGGAAGCGTTATACCCTCATATTTCTTTTTGGGATAATACTCCTCGGTTACCGTAACTGTGGCTTCGTAGCTCTTTCCGTTTTCAGCTAAAACCTTATCTGCGGTTTTCTTTATGAGAGGAGTCATTTTTTTTGCGATTTCCGTTGCGGCTTCTTTGGTTTTGCAGTCGGAAAGCGGCTCTCTCATTACCTCGATTACGGCATCTCTCACCTTTAGCTTTAGCTCTTGATCCTCCTTGCTGTCCGAGTTTGCGGGAATATGCAGACGGAGTGTTTTGTCATATATCTCCATATCCTCGGATATTTCCGCACGCAGATTTCCGATAAAAGCCAAGAGAAACGCTCCGATAATTACCGAAAAAATAAATATTTTGTTTTTCCTCACGTCAGTGTCTCCTTTTTCTCTTTACAAACGAAATTCTTGACATTTAAGCAGTCGGTTATACACGAATTTAAAAAATACCTATAAGCAGTGGATATTAGAGCGCTTTTCCGCTGGAAACAGCCGTTTTTTATGTGTTATTTGAATAGACGGAGAAAAAAAGTCAATAATACGTTATATTTAAAGCTTAAAAACGGAAAATAAAACGGAAAACGCTCATGTGTTCAAATAGCTTTGTTTTGAAAAATATTGATTTCGGAGGAATTGGCGATGATCAAAGGCTGTCAGAAAAGAGTGCTTTGGGTGAAAAATATTGAAAGCGAGTGCTTTGACGGAGCTTTTTTTATAGTATCGGATAAAAGCGTGGAGAAAAAACGCACCGAGGAGAGTATGGTTGCCGAGGCAAACAGAATAATTTCTACGTCTCCCATAACAAATTATTTCGGTATAGAGGAAAAGGCGGAATGCAGGGTTAAGGAAGGCTTAACCGCTATACGGCTTAAGTGGTTTTCTGTCGGGCTGCTGCTTGCTACGGCGATAGCGTTTTTTATAAAATTTTTTTGACGTAAGGGTAGTAATGTGTGCCGAAGAGTCTTTTCGGAGACTTATTAAGGTTTCGATAATATTTTTACAATTATGTACTTTAAAAATATAAAAAAATATATATAATAGAATTGTAGAGCTTTTGCTGTTGACAGAGGTGGGAGGTCGGAACAGATGCTTTCAGACTATATCCTATAGTGTTTTAGTAAGGCTCGGTATGATTTTTAAATTTGGAGACGTAATATGCAGGGTGATAGGACTGCTTTCCGTGAGATTTCGCTGCACTGCCTTTTGACTGAATTTTATCTTGAAAGCGAGCTTGAGATTTCTGAGGAATGGACTGAGACGAGCGGTGTCTTTTTTAGTGAGATTGTTGTTGAAAACGGTGCAGTATTAGCTGATTATTGTTGTGAAAAAGACGCATCTTCTCGAGAAAATTTGCCTGACGACCGTGTAAAACCCGCTTTTGAAGCTTTGATACGAAGCGGTAATATGATAGGTGCGTATTCGCTTTCGCGCCGATTCGGAGTAACGGTCCTTGATTACATAGCGGTTAAAAAGGACGCGAGACAGAAAGGGCTTGGTAGCATAATTCTGAGCCGTATTAAGGAAAAATGCAGAGAGAATGGCGTTGAAAAAATATATCTCACCGCTAAGGCGAGGGAGTTTTTTCTGAAAAACGGCGCAAAGGAGATTTCTGATGCTCTGCCGCTTTACGGTGAGCTTCTCGGGGAATGTGCAGAATGCCCTCAGCGCGGAAAGGAATGCTTTCCGTCTGTTATGGAAATTACGGTTTGAGCTTTCGACAGAAACAAAGTAAGTAAATACATAAAAAGGTTACCTTATGAACAGAAAAGAATTTATAAGACTTAAAGCGGGACTTCTTTGCGGAGGCGTAAAAATAACATCCGAGGCAAAGGAGCAGCTTCTTTCCGAGTATCCGCATTTTTTCGTCAAGGGATTCGTGCACGCGACGAATATGTCGATTTACGGTTCGAATCTTTGCGTGAGTGTTGCTGACGGCTATTCCGCGGATTCGGAATATACCCTTTGCAAATTGGGTAGCGGATACGGGATAAGATACGGTGAAAAATCCGTTCCCGTTAAATTTTTCGGCGCGCTTCCGAAAACTGGCACCGTAATAGACGGTATGGCTCAGCTTCACGCACCCGGTTGTATAAATATCTGGCCGAGCAGTGCGTGCTGCTACGACACAGACGAGCTTAAATGCAAGTTCTGCTCGCTTGAAAAGGACCGCAGCCGTCCACTCCCGATAGAGGAGCTTGCGGACGGAATAAAAAAGCTTCTCCACCTTCTCGGAGAAGGAAAGCACGTTTTGAATATGAGCGGTGGAACCTACGTCAGTCCCGATTTTATGGCGGATTATTATATCAGTCTCGTTAAGAAAATCAGAGAGTTTTCCGACTGTCCGATAACCATTGAGCTTGCGCCGCCGTCCGATACGGGAAAATTAAAGGAGCTTAAGGACGCGGGCTGCACCGCAGTTATTATGAATATTGAAATAGCGTCAAAGTCTCTTCGCGAAAGAATATGTCCGGGTAAAAGCCGCATAAGCTACGAGCATTACCACGCTTCGATGCGCTACGCGGTAGAAATTTTCGGACACGGCATGGTTTCAAGCGTTCTTATTGGCGGAATACAGCCGAAGGCGGATATACTTAAGGAATGTGAAATACTTGCAAGCGAAGGCGTTTTCCCGACGATAATGCCGTTCCGTCCGTTTGATAACTGTGAGCTACACGGATTTAAAGCCTGCTCACCGGACGAGCTCGTTGAAATGAGCGAGGAGCTTGGTGAAATGCTTCGAAAATATAAGCTTGCCCCGGAAAAGCAGCCGGGATGTACAGAATGTGGAGGATGTTCTATTGAAAACGATTGTTACAGCCTTGACGGAATTTTTTAAAAAGGACGGTCAGCCGAGGCTTAAACGGATATTTTTCGTTTTTGGAATACTGTCAGCGCTTCCGTTTGTCTTTCGGTGGATGTTTCTTCTGTCCTACGTAAGCCTTATTCCCATAGCTTACATGATGATAAAATACGGAAGCGAAATTAAAAAGAGGACTGCTTTTTCGCTCGGACTGATATTCGGTCTTGGGTATTTCGGTGTGCTTTATTTCTGGTTTACAAGGCTTTATCCGATGGAATTTGCCGATCTCACCCCTTTTCAAAGTATAATTATCGTGCTTGTTTGCTGGCTTGGTCTTGCGCTCGTTCAGTCTCTTGAAATGGCTTTCGTAATGCTTATGTACAGGCTGATAAGACCGAATAAAAGTAAGCCGCTGCTCGGCGGAGCGCTCTTTATCGGGCTGTGGGTGGTGTTTGAATATCAGGAAACGCTCGGCTGGCGTGGAGTTCCGTGGGGACGTCTTGCGGTAACTCAGAGCATCGCGCCCGTGCTTCAGCAAAGCGCGTCTCTTTTCGGCAGCTATTTCGTAAGTGCCGTTATAGTAGCGGTCAACGTCTTTTTAGCCCTTGCGCTTTACGGCGTTTTTGATTCCGAGGGAAAGGAATTTAAGGAAAAGCTTATTTCCTCCGTCAAGGCAAGAAAAAGCGTTATATTTGCCTCGGTCGCACTCGGAATATTCACTCTTAACCTGCTTTTCGGGGTAATAAGACTTGCCGCATTTAACGAAAAGGACGGAAAAGAGGTTACCGCCGCGGTTATTCAGGGAAATATCTCCTCGCTTGAAAAGTGGGAGGTAAACGCAACGGTAAAGTCTACCGATAAATACATAGATCTTACCCGTAAGTGCGTGGAGAAAAGCGAAACTCCGGTAGATATAGTGGTTTGGCCCGAAACGGTAATACCGACTACGCTGAGTCTCAAAAACAGCTCCCTTGTTTCTAAAATTTCGGAAATGGCAAAGGAGCTTAACGTAACTGTTTTCGTCGGAGCGTTTGACTACTACTACGACGAGTGGACGGGAGAGATGCGAGAGTACAATGCCATATATATTTTCCATCCCGACGGAACTATGGGAGAGGACAGATATTACAAACGTCATCTTGTTCCGTTTGGTGAATATACTCCTATGGAAAGCCTTATTTTAACCTTTATCCCTGTTCTGGGTTCGCTTAACATTCTTTCCGAGCCGCTTACCGCGGGAACCGACAGCGAGATTTTTGACACCGAGCACGGTAAGATAGGAAGCCTTATATGCTTTGATTCGATATACGAAATGCTTGCCGTTGATTCGGTAAGAGACGGAGCGGAGCTTATTACTCTTTCAACAAACGACTCGTGGTTCAGTGATTCAGCCGCGGTATGGCAGCATAACTCTCACGCCGCTCTGCGCGCAATAGAGACGGGGCGTTATGTAGTCAGAGCTGCAAACACCGGCGTTTCATCTGTGATCACCCCCGAGGGGCGTGTGATTGCTAAGATAAAGCCGCTTGAAACGGATTACGAATCGGCTACCGTATATATGCGTCAGGACAGAACCGTGTATAGCTATATCGGTAATCTGTTCGTGCTTATCGCATTCCTCGGCGTGCTTGTAATTACCGCGTATCCGCGTATTAAAAAGCTTTTAGAGGATAGCAAAAACAGACCGCAAAAGCCGGAGCGAAGAAGCTTTATGGATTATTAAAACAATAAAAAAACACCGCACGCGGTACATTCCTTAAGATAAGCTCCGATAACGAAGTAAAGTGAAAGAAGCACCACGCATACCTTCCTAAAGAAATGACAAAAGCAACAAAAAGGCACTTGTGGCAAAATTGCCACAAGTGCCTTTTTGAGATGCTAATGGGGATAGCAAGTGCCTCCCCTGGTGTAAGGGGAGGTGGCTTGCGGAGCAAGACGGAAGGGTTGTAGAAACAATCCCTCACCGCCTGCGACGGAGCTCCCTTTACACAATGGAGCCTTTTGTTTCACCTTGCCCGACCGTTTTGCTATTGAATTATAAATCGTTCGGTATCGGTAGCACTTATACCGTAGGTATGCCAATGCGGTATTTTTTATCTTATTCGGTAAACGGCGCGAGGGTGATTCTTATGAAAAATCCTTTATCGTGTTCGCATACGGGACACTTTTCGGGCGCGCCCTTTCCTTCGTACACGTATCCGCAGTTAAGGCACATCCATTTACATTCAACGTCGGAAACGAACAGCTTATTCTGTTCCAAAAGCTCGGAAAGCATCTTGAATCGGTCTCCGTGGGTTTTCTCTATCTCGGAGATAAGACTGAAGGACGCCGCTATTTTGTGAAAGCCCTCTTCCTTTGCCTTAGCGGAAAAATCCTTGTAAATAGGCTCGTACTCCTCATATTCGTTATGGACTGCATTTTTTAAAAGGTCAAGAAGCACTCTCGTAACGTCAACGGGGTATCCTGCCTCGATGTTTACGTTTTCCTCGGAATATTCTCTTAAATAGTTAAAGAAAATTTCTGCGTGCTCCTTTTCCTGATTGGCGGTAAAGGTGAAAACGGCGTCAATAACGTGACTGCCCTGCTTTCTTGCTTCCTCCGCGGCGAAGGTATAGCGGTTTCGCGCCATGCTTTCTCCCGCAAACGCTTTCATAAGATTCTTTTTGGTTTCACTACTGCTGAAATCTACCGGCATTTTTCGTCTCCTTTAATTTTGATGTATTGACCAAGCCTATATAATGTTTTTCGGTCGCGGTCAAAAATATTATAGACACGGCTAACTGCGTTTATTCAAAGCGCGGTAAATAATAGGAAAGCTTAAGAATAATAAAATGAAAAAGCGACTTTCAAAAAAGTCGCTTTTGGTGTTTTGGATAAGAATGTTTACAGTTTTAAAAATTTAAGCCAAGGTTTCTTCCGTTTCTTTTAAACTCTCTAAAAACTGTTTCTTAGCCTCTCCCGCGTAAACGGTGTACGTAAGAACGTTCTTTACCGTTTCTCCGTCAATCTGAAGAGCGGTCGGTCTGTCAAACTCAACGGTTATTTTGTGTCCGTGGCGTATGTCGATAAGCTTTTTGTGCTTTACGATATGCTCGCCCTTGAATATGGTCGGAAATGCCATAAGAACGCGCAGACGGTTTTTGTGGAACATTACCATCGAGGCAACCGTGCGGTTTTCGTTAAGCCTATCCTGTATCGGAGCAATCTGCATTCCTCCGCCTATATATCTGCCGTTCATAGCGGGCGCAAGCCAGACGTTTTTGTACTCGCGTGTTTCTCCGTCAACCGTAACCTTTGCGCTTCTTGGACTGAATTTATAGAAAAGACCTTTAAGAGCGATAGCTGTGTAGTTTACCTGCTTATCCGACTTTGCCTGGAATTTGTCTCCCTCCTCGCAGCAGTATCCGTCGATACCGAAGCCTATACCGTTGACAAAATAGGCTCGTTTGCCGTTTACGTCAACAAGCGGAAGGTCAGCTATATATTTATTTATTTTTATAATTTTTTCATTGGAGTTTTCGCACACGTCGTGCATAAAATCGTTTCCCGAGCCGGCAGGGTAGTAATAAATGTCGTTTTCGATGTCTTTGTCTGCTATACAGTTAATGAATCGGTTTAACGTTCCGTCTCCGCCGGATACTATAATTTCATCCTCCGGATGTGCTTCGTTTAAAAAGGCGCCGACGTCAAGGGTTGTAATATCCTTGAAAACGTATTCCGCCTCGCTGTCATGCTGCATTATCGTCGAGGCATTCTGTCTGCCGCGCTTGTTGTTTGCTAAAGGGTTGTAAAGTACGTATTTCATATTTTCCCCCATCTTGTATTTAAATTTTAAAAATCAGACAAAATTCTACATATACTATAACATAAAATTTTAAACATATTGTAACATAAGGAATACTTTTTTGTAATAAAATGCCGAGCGGAAGGATTCACCTCTAAAATAAAAAAACATATAATGCTTGTAGAAGGACGTTTAATATAAAACTCTGCCCTTAGCAGAGGTGTTTGTTTTCCTTGTGCTTGCGGATTCGTACGTACGGGGAGCGACTTTTGGTTTGTACTGTAAAAAACTTTTTAAACTTTGTGTAGCTATCCTTCGGATAGTGAATGTGAGGTTTTATATGCCAAATAAAAAAATCGCCGTGATAGGGGGCGATAAACGTCTATTTTATCTTTCAAGCGAACTGCGAGGCGACGGCTTTACAGTTTCCGCGGTAGGAAACGAGTGGGGAACAGCGGATATAGACGAAGCACTTGAAAACTCGGATGTCGCGGTGCTTCCGTTTCCCATTTCGCCCGATGGGGTGTATCTTAATTCGCAAAGCGGCGGGGAAATAAGACTTGCCTATCTTTTTGAAAAAATCAGGGAGCATAACGTAAAACGCGTGTTCGGCGGAGCGGTAAGTCCTGCCGTTTCTAAAATAGCGGAGGACTGCGGTATTTTTATATGCGATTACGGAAAAATGGAGACGGTCGCGCTTAAAAACGCCCTTTGCACCTCTGAGGGCGCTATTCAGATTGCGTTTGAAAAGCTCCCCGTTACCGTTCATTCTTCAACTATTACCGTGCTTGGTTACGGAAGAATAGGTAGGATACTTTCCTGTGAGCTTAAGGCGCTCGGAGCAAAAGTGAGGGCGGTGGCAAGAAAAAACGAGGATATTGCGAAAATGCAGATAGACGGAATAAAGCCGTACAGCTTTAAAGAGCTACAGGATGCTGTAAGCGGCTCCGTTCTTATATACAACACCGTTCCCTATCCCGTTCTGGATAAAAATATACTTTTATCGCTAAAAAATCCACCCCTTATTATCGACCTTGCTTCGGCACCGGGTGGAGTTGATCGCTCCGCCGCGGAGTCTCTCGGTATAAACGTTATATGGGCACTGTCTCTCCCGGGAAAGGTAGCTCCGAAAAGTGCCGCGCTGATTATAAAAGAGGAGATTCTGCGCGCGCTTGCGGAATGAGTTTTTAAAACCGAACTCAAAATACTGCATTGTTTTATTTTAAGCAAAACAAGGTGTTATGCTTTAAAATCAGTAAAAAAGGAAATATGTTACTATGAAAATCGGTTATGCACTCACCGGCTCATTTTGTACGGTTGGGAGCGCGATAGAGACGCTAAGGCGAATAAAAGGTCAGCATGAAATGGTTCCTATTATAAGCGGTAACGTTGCAAAAACGGATACCCGCTTCGGTAAGGCTGCCGATACCGTTTCAACGCTTACCGAGATATGCCACTCTCCGCCTATAACGGAGATAAAGGACGCGGAGCCGCTCGGACCGTCGCGCCCTCTTGATCTTTTAATTATATGCCCATGTACGGGTAATACTCTGGCAAAGCTTGCCAGCGGTATTACGGATACCGCCGTTACAATGGCGGCAAAGGCGCATCTGCGAACCGACAGACCGCTCGTTATCGCGCTCGCAACTAACGATGCGCTGTCGCAGAATTTAAAAAATATCGCCACGCTGCTTTCAAGAAAGAGCGTTTATTTCGTGCCGTTCGGGCAGGACAGTCCGCTGTCTAAGCCTCATTCGCTTATTTCGGACTTTTCGCTTATGGAAAAAACGGTTGAATACGCGCTTGACGGTAAGCAGCTTCAGCCGCTTCTTATTTAGGGAGCCTTTACCGAGGCTGAAGGAAAGAAAAAAGAGAGAGCTTTACGGTCTTTTGCCGCTAAGTTCTCTCTTTCGGTATGTTTTTAAAGATGCTTAAAGAAGTAAACCGAGTCGTTAACCCATCTTGCAGCCTGCGGCTTTATCCAAGCCTGACTTCCGCGAGCCGTTATCTCGTTTGCGAGTGCTATGCCGTGAGGTGCCTCGGGGTAAATGTGAAGCTCGAAGGGCACCTTTTTATCTGCACACGCCATAGCCATATAAAGCGCGTTTTGAACCGGAACGAGATCGTCGGTTGCGGTGTGCATGATGAATACGGGGCAGGTTTTTTCGTCAACGTGCTGCTCTGCGGAATAGTACGCGAGCTGCTCCTCTGTCGGTGTTTTCGATCCGGTAATATTGTAAAATGAGCTTGTGTGCGCGTTTAAAACTCCGGATATAACGGGGTAGCACAGCACAACCGCATCGGGACGGTTTTCACCGTAGGAGATCTTCGCTCTTTCTATAACCTCGGCGCGGTGCCACATTGTAGCGAGCGAAGCGGCAAGGTGTCCGCCTGCGGAAAAGCCTACCGCGTAGACCTTACCCGTTATACCGTATTTCTCCTTGTTTGCCTTTATGTATGCTACCGCGGCAGATGCCTCGACAAGCGGCTGATGTCCCGCGGCGTCCTTTCCTACCGAGTAGTTAAGCACAAACGGCTTTATTCCCTTTGAAAGATAGGAAAGCGCCACCGGTTCTCCTTCTCTTTCGGAGCAAACCTGAGCATATCCGCCACCGGGGATAACCAGAATAGCGTCTCCCTTAAGTCCGTCAGCGTCGTAAACCGTGATTTCCGCTTTGCCTATTCCAAGACTGATTTTTTCGTAATTCATAGCTTTCTTCCTTTTTCTTTTAACGCGTGCCGCCTATTGACACGTGGGCGTAACGCAAAATTTTTACAGATAAATTATACCACAGTTTATCCCATGTTTCAAGTGCATATTTTAAAAAATATAATTTTTTATTTCTTTTGTATTACCCACTTGACAAAAGTAAAAATCACTGTATAATATATCTTAGAAAGCGGTAGTGTCAAACCTTGTAACGCGTAGCGTAAAATATAATAATTACATGGGTATTTGATTATGAAAAAAGCAGTGCTTCAAAACAGAATGACGGAGGGACCTCTCGTTTCGGGAATGTTCTTCTTTTCGATTCCGATAATGCTTACCGGAATACTCCAGCTTCTTTACAGCGTTGCCGATAATATCGTCGTTGGACGTTTTTCCTCAGATCCGAACGCCCTTGCCGCGATAGGCTCAACCACAGCGCTTTTCAATATGATAACCATAATTTTGATTGACTGCGCAAACAGCGGCGGTGTTATGGTTGCAAGATTTCTCGGCGCTAAGCGGTTTAATGATATTTCAAGACTGGTACATACCGCGTTTACCTTTTCACTCGCGGGTGGTATAGTTATAGGTGCTTTCGGATTTATTTTCAGCCATCCGCTTCTTGCTCTTATAGGAACGAGACCGGAGGTAATAGACAGCGCGGCGCTTTACCTTAAAATAATATTTATAGGAGCGCCTGCAAGCGCGGTATATAATTTCGGCGCCTCGGTGCTGAGAGCAAACGGAAATTCGAAAACACCCCTTGTAATTCTCGCCTTCAGCGGACTGATGAACGTTGTGCTTAACATTGTGTTCGTGCTTGGCTTCGATATGACCGTTGACGGCGTTGCGCTTGCAACGATAATTTCGCAGTATACCTCAGCGTCGGCGGTGTTAATTTATCTTCGTAAAAGCAAGAGCATCTGCGCGGTAAGTCTCAGGTCGATGTGCGTTGACAAATCTCATCTTTTGCGTATTCTGGCAATCGGAATTCCGTCGGGACTGCAAGCGGCTGTTATGTCGCTTTCGGGTGTCGTTATCCAGAGCGCTATGAATACCTTTGCGGTCGAGACCATTTCGGGAAGCGTCATAGCCGGGCAGATAGAAAATCTGGCGTATATATGTATGAACAGCTTTTATCACGCTACGGTAACCTACGTCGGACAGAATTACGGTGCGGGAAACGGACGCAGAACCAACAAGGTTCTATTGTACGGTGTGCTTCTGGTTACCGCGGTTGGGCTTACCGTCTCGTTTGCCGAGCTTGCCTTCAGCAGACAGCTTGCGGCGCTGTTTACCGACTCGGACGTATCGGAAATGGTTATAGCGGCAGCGGTTGAGCGTATGCTGATTATTCTTCCGTGGCAATTTTTGTTAGGTATAATGGAGGTTCAGACGGGATACCTCAGAGCACTCGGATATTCCGCACTGCCAATGGTGTCGTCGTTTATTGGAACCTGTCTTTTCCGTGTGGTATGGATAGCGTTTGTCTTCCCGCTTCCGCTCTTTAACACGCCCACGGGAATATACATTACCACGCCTATCTCGTCGGTGCTGCTGTGTATTTTTAATTTGGTGTTTGTTTTTTACGTTATGCGTAAAAATCCGATACTCTCAAAAAAATCTTTACAGAGTGCAAACTAATTTACATATTTTTTCATCAGGAGGAAGCTTATGAGCTGGAACAAAATCTGGGCAAGAATTACCGAAGCGGCTGAGGACGATTATTTTTCTCTTTCGGACGATGAAAGAGCCGTTTTTAATATAAAAAACATAATTGACGCGGTTAACGGAGCGGGACTTCTCAGCTATTACGAAAACTACTGCGCAGACTATGCTGAGGACGCGGTTGACGACCTTTATAATCTTGGAATGGACGAGGTGGCATCCATTATCGAAAACGCGAACGCAATATTTCCCGGAGGCTGTCCTCCCGACGATCTTGATACGAGAATGGAGATAATTGATAGCTGGGAGCACGAGTACGATTCGCTTTACGACCAGTGGAACGACGATATAATGGAATTTATGCTTCCGCTTGAGGAGGCGTTTGAGGAGCTTGTAGCCAAGCTTTCTTAAAAAAATGGAAAAATCTTCAAATCCATTTATATATATTTTTTGAAAAAGAACAAAAATGTGATAATGAACAAAATGTTAAAACCGCAAAAATGTTATTGACAAACGAAAAAAAACGGAGTATACTTTTTACGTAATTAACCTTCAGGAGGTAGAATAATGAACGTTTCAGCAGTTAAAACCGATAAATGCTGTTCAGTAATTGCCTCTGTTGTTAATACCAATACTGCGTTTTATTACGGAGTACGATTTTTTGCGTACTCCATTTTTTATTACTTTTTCAGTAGGAAAAATATGCAAAGGATATGCCGTGTTTCGATGTGAAATCAGAAGGTTTTACACACTTCGGGCGGTTTCCTTTGCGGAAGCCGCTCTTTTGATTTTTAAGGAAAAAACGCGGTATAAGTAAAATAAACTAAATTTAAAAGAGGAAAAAACAGTGAGCGGACTTGACACATACAGAGAAGAAATTAGCCGTATAGACAGCGAGTTAGCAAGACTTTTCGAGGAAAGAATGGAGACGGCGGCGCGTATTGCCGAATATAAAAAAGAGCACGGTCTTTCGGTGCGCGATACGGCGAGAGAGGCGGAGCTTATAGATAAAAACCGTTCTCTTATAAAAAACGGAGAGCTCGAAGGGTACTACGTTCAGTTTCTTAAAAGCACTATTGACGTTTCCTGTAAATATCAGGAAAAGATAATGGGCGGGGCTAAAGTAACCTACTGCGGAACAAAGGGCGCGTATGCTTATGCCGCGGCGAAAAGAATGTTCCCCGATGCCGTGCTTACCGAATATTCCGATTTTGCCGACGCATATAAGGCGGTTGAAAACGGAGAATACGACTGTGCCGTTATACCGATAGAAAACAGCTACGCCGGTGAGGTCGGTGCGGTTATGGACCTTATGTTTTCGGGAAACCTTTACGTAAATCAGATAGTTGATATTCCGATCTCCCACTGCCTTATAGCTCCGAAGGGTGCAACACGCGAGACGGTAAAAACGGTTGTAAGCCATACGCAGGCGCTTGAGCAGTGCGCAGAATATATAAGAGAATCGGGTTACGAAACAAAGAGCTATTCCAACACCGCGCTTGCCGCTAAATACGTAAGCGAGCTTAACGATACCTCGGTTGCCGCTATCGCATCGCTTGAGACGGCGGAGCTTTACGGACTTACCGTTCTTGATAAGGATATAAACGATAACAAAAACAATACGACGCGTTTTGCGGCTTTCTCCCGTGCGAAAAATCGCGGTGCGGCAGGTGGGCGGCGCGATGACGAAAACTTCATTTTGGTGTTCACCGTACAGAACGAGGCGGGATCACTTGCCAAAGCGCTTAATATTATCGGAGCGCACGGCTTTAATATGCGCAATCTCCGTTCCCGTCCCATGAAGGAGCTTCAGTGGAGCTATTATTTCTACCTTGAAGCGGAAGGAAGCATAAATACCGAAAACGGAAGCGATATGCTCCGTGAGCTTTCGGCGGTTTGCGCAAAGCTTCGTATGGTAGGAAGCTATTACGCGGATAACGTTAAATAAAACACGGTATTTTCAAAATACGGGAAATCCGGTTAAAAATTTTATGTTGCTGCCACTTGGCAGCGGAATGCGAGTTAATATGATAATTCCGGTTAATCTCGGACAGGATAGCTACGATATAATCCTCGAAAGGGGCGCGCTCGGCAGAGCGGGAGAGCTTATTGATCTTAACCGCCGTGTTCTGGTTGTTACCGACACGGGGGTTCCCGCGGAATACGCGGATACGGTAGCCGCACAGTGCAAAACAGCGGTTAAAGCGGTCATACCCGCGGGCGAGAGCAGTAAAAGCATGGAAAGCTTTGAAATGCTGCTTAAGACTATGCTTAATAGCGGTTTTACAAGAGGCGACTGCGTTGTAGCGGTCGGCGGAGGCGTGGTCGGAGACCTTTCGGGCTTTGCTTCGTCCTGCTATATGAGAGGAATAGATTTTTACAATATCCCGACAACACTTCTTTCGCAGGTCGATTCATCTATCGGCGGCAAAACGGCTATTGATTTTTGCGGAGTGAAGAACGTTATCGGCAGCTTTTGTCAGCCGAAAAGAGTGATAATCGACACCCGTACGCTTGAAACACTTGACAGACGGCAGTTTTTTTCGGGACTTGTCGAGGCGATCAAAATGGCGGCTAACTTTGATAAGGAGCTTTTTGAGCTTATTGAAAACAGCGAAAACATTTACTCCGATATTGACGAAATAATCTACCGTTCCCTTTGTATTAAAAGAGACGTCGTAGAAAAGGATCCGAAGGAAAAGCAGCTTCGTAAGGTGCTGAACTACGGTCATACCGTCGGACACGCAATCGAAAGCGAAAGCGGAGAGCTTCTGCACGGAGAATGTGTAGGCATTGGAATGCTTCCAATGTCATCGGAGGGGGTACGGGAGCGGATTTTATCGGTTTTGAAGAAGTACGGACTGCCATATGACATACCCTATACGTGGGAATCACTGCGTCCATATACACTTCACGATAAAAAAATGAAGAAAGAAACCGTTTCCGCGGTTTTCTGCGAGGAAATAGGAAGCTTTACTATAAAGGACGTTCCGATTGACGTTATCGGAGACGCGGTTAACTCTTTAAAGAAGCGGTGAAAAACGTCTGATTTCAAGGTACCATAATGCAAATAAATATAGAATAAGGAAAGTTTTATGAGAAATACGTTTGGTCATAATATTACGGTAACTCTGTTCGGAGAGAGCCACGGCCCCGCCGTTGGCGCGGTTGTAGACGGTCTTGCGCCGGGAATGACGGTGGACGAAGAATTTATTTCTTCCGAGCTATCGCGCCGCCGTCCGTCGCTTTCCACAGATACGTCGAGAATAGAGCGGGATAATTTTAGGATACTAAGCGGAGTTTTTAACGGTAAAACAACCGGGACGCCTCTTTGTATCATGATACCGAACGAAAACGTAAGAAGCGGCGATTACAGCTACGGCGTTGCGCGTCCGTCTCACGCGGACTATGCCGCACACGTCAAGTATAACGGCTTTGAGGATTACCGTGGAGGCGGTCATTTTTCAGGACGTATTACCGCGGCGCTTGTCGCAGTTGGCGGAATTTTAATACCCGCGCTTAAGGAAAAGGGGATTTTAATAGGTACTCATATCTCCGAGTGCGGCGGTGTTTCGGACAGATGTTTTTCCGATATGCCGACGGATATAGACGCGCTTAAAAAAGCTTATTTCCCTACCTTGGATAAAGAAAAGGGAGAAAAGATGACGGAGAAAATCCTCTCTGCAAAAGCGTCTCTTGACAGTATAGGCGGTGTTACCGAAACGGTGATTTACGGAATGCCCGCAGGGTACGGAGAGCCGTGGTTTGACAGCGTAGAGAGCCTTCTTTCTCACGCGCTTTTCAGTATCGGAGGAATTAAGGGCGTTGAGTTCGGTCTTGGCTTTGGCTTTGCGGACAGGCTCGGCAGTGAGGCGAACGATGCCATGCGCTACGAAAACGGAAAGGTTATAACGGTAACGAATAATAACGGAGGGATTAACGGTGGCATTACGAACGGTATGCCGATCACCTTCCGCTGCGCGGTTAAACCCACCCCGTCCATAGCTAAGGAGCAGAAAACGGTTGATTTTATAAAGAACGAAAATACGGATATTTCGGTACAGGGGCGGCACGATCCCGCTATTATCCGAAGAATATGTCCTGTCATTGACAGTGTGGCGGCTATCGTTATCTCGGATATTTTGCAGTCGGGAAGATAAAATAAATTTTAAACGCACAAACACAGTCGGCGCGCTCTGCGAAAGCAGGCTGAGAGAGGTATCTTTTAAAAAGCCGCCTTTAATGAGCTTTGTGTAAAATATTAGCGGAAAGGATGATAAAGTGTTATACGGACTTATAGGCGAGCATCTTACTCATAGCTATTCCTGCGAGATTCACGCGAAGATAGCCGATTACGACTATATGCTCACAGAGCTAAAGCCGAACGATGTTGGTAAGTTTTTAGAAAAACGCGAATTTAAGGCGATAAACGTTACCATTCCGTATAAGGAGACGGTGAAGCCGTACCTTGACTTTATATCCGATACCGCGCGTGCGGTCGGTGCTGTAAACACGGTGGTTAATCGCGAGGGAAGACTGTACGGATATAATACCGATTTTGCCGGAATGACCGCGATGCTTAATAAATACGGCATAGAGCTTAAAGACAAAAAGGTAATGATTTTAGGTACCGGCGGTACCTGTAAAACCGCTTTTGCCGTTGCAGGAGCGATGGGAGCAAGAGAGATTATAAGGGTTTCCCGTAGCGGTGCGGAGGGAAGCGTTACCTATGACGAGGCTATAAAATATCATACTGATGCCGAGGTTATTGTCAACACTACCCCCGTCGGTATGTTTTCAAGGCAGGGGGGAAAGCCTATCGAGCTTTCGCCGTTTCCAAGGCTTACGGGTGTCGTTGACGCGATATATAACCCTCTGCGTACCGAGCTTGTATCGGAAGC
>JAZRDX010000125.1:0-8949 GCA_045660565.1 Eubacteriales bacterium | reverse complement strand
AAGAACCGGTCCTCCCTCGGCTATCTGCTTTTTAAACAGCGGAATGACAGAGCCGTTTGAGCCGAGAACGTTTCCGAATCTTACGGCAACGAACTCCGTTTTCGAGCGGTTGTTGTAGGTCTGTATAATCATCTCGCAGATACGCTTTGTCGCTCCCATTACGTTGGTGGGATTTACTGCCTTATCCGTGGAGATCATAACGAAGCGCTCAACACCGTACTTATCCGCCGCCTGAACTGTTTTAAGCGTACCGAACACGTTGTTTTTCAGTGCCTCGTTGGGGCTTGTCTCCATTAAAGGAACGTGCTTGTGCGCCGCCGCGTGGTATACTATGTTAGGACGGTATTCGTCGAATATGCGGTTTATTCTGTTGGTGTTTCTTACCGACGCTATAAGAACGATGAGATCAAGGTCGGGGTGCTTACGGCGAAGCTCCTGCTGAATGTCGTAGGCGTTGTTTTCGTAAATATCAACGATAATAAGCCGTTTCGGGGAGTGGGACGCTATCTGACGGCAGAGTTCTGAGCCTATTGAACCGCCTCCGCCCGTTACCATAACCGTTTTGTCCTGTATGTATCCCATTATCTTTTCGATGTCGGGTTTTACGGTTTCGCGTCCGAGAAGGTCCTCTATCTGTACGTCGCGTATCGGTCCGGCGATAAGCGAGCCGCCCGAAAGCTGAGAGATCCCGGGAACAACCTTAAGCACACAGTTTGTTTTGTTGCAGATGTCAAGCAGGTCGCGGAGCTGAAGCTTTGTAAGAGAGGGGATAGCGACGAGTATTTCCGCGATGTGATACTTTTCCGCCATTTCAGGAATGCTGTCGCGGTTTCCGACTATCGGGATGCCACCGAGAGACTTTCCGAGCTTTTCGGGATTGTCGTCAATAAAGCAAACGATGTTTTTGGAAAGAGACGCCGATGTGTTAAGCTCCTTTAAAAGACCGCTTGCGGCAGAGCCTGCTCCGACAACCATAACGCGCGGCAGGGAGCTTTTTCCGAAGCGTTTTTTTATTTTTCTGATAAACCTGTAAGAAAAACGCAGTGAAAGCGTGCAGGTGAGCATTATAAAGAAATAAAGCGCGTAGTAAGCGGGGTTTTTAATTAAAAATATATTGCTTTTTGCTACCGTATCGGTGAAAAAGCTTACCGAGAGCATAAGCAGGGTAGATGCAAAGCAACCTATGGTGGAGGCAAAAAACTCCGTTGCCGAGGCGAGTGAAAGTACACCGCGGTAAAGCTTAAGCGCAGAAAACAGTAAAACTGTAAAAATGACGTTTATCGGTACACAGCTTAGAAGAATAATTGCGGTTTCGCGGGAAAGCGAAAAGCCTGCGGCGATAAAGGCGGCGGCAAACATAGAGAAAAATACCGCGAGTATATCAAGCGTGATAAATATAGGTCTGCGGAATTTTAAAACAGTCCTTGTAAAGCTCATGTTTTAAGACTTAGCTCCTTAAATAAAATAATATAAATTTATATACCTAACTTATATTATAACATATAACCGCGTTATTTGTCAAGGGAAAAAAGAAAAAAACTCCCTGCCTTTATAAGGGAAATATCTGTAAGGAAGAACGTCGGAATTCATATAAATAAAAAAAAGGCGGCGCTAAGTGTGAATACTCCGTTAAGAGTATCATGCAAAGCTTCGCCTTTTTTTAAAAATCTTGGTTATGGGTTAAGTTTAACGTCTGTTAAGACATCTTTAAAAGAGCCGCTGCGCCGATTATTCCCGCGTCGTTTCCGAGAGTTGCAGACTTAAGAGCAGTCTTAAGCTTTCCGCCGTACATTTCGGATACGACAGCCTTTGTGAGCGGACCGGTAAGATTCTCCTTTTCGTTTGCGATACCGCCGCCGAACGCCATTACCGACGGCTGGAATATGTTAAGAATGTTAGCGGTACCCGTCTTAAGGTAATCTATGTAGGTGTCAACAACCTCGGTTGCCGCCTTGTCGCCTTTACGCATGCAGTCAAACGCGGTGCGTCCGTTTACCTTTTCGATGTCTCCACCGACGTAATTCCACATCTCGCTGTCCTTACATTCCTTCATCTTTTCCTTGGTCATACGGATAATTGCGGTTGCGGAGCTGTACGCCTCCCAGCAGCCCTTTCTTCCGCAGGAGCACTGAACGCCGTTATGCTCGATAACCATGTGTCCAAGCTCGCCGCCGGCAAAGTTGGAGCCGGAGTAAAGCTTGCCGTTAACGATTATACCGCCGCCGACACCCGTTCCGAGGGTAACCATGATAAAGTCGCTATGTCCTTTTCCCGCACCGGCAGCCGCCTCGCCGAGAGCCGCAGCGTCCGCGTCGTTAGCTATAATAACGTTTTTAACGGGGAAGAAGGATTTCAGCTTATCAGCTATCGGGTAGTCGCGGAAGGGAAGGTTGTTTGCATAAGCAACGACGCCTATGTTACGAAGGGCGGTACCGGGGGTGGCTATACCGACGGATTCTACGCTGTCAATCGAGATACCCTCCTCCTTGCAGAGCTTTTCGCAAAGAGCGGCGATGTCCTTTACTATCTCGTCCGCGTCTCTGAACGCTTTAGTCTCGACAGAGCCCTTTCTTACTATTTCGTGGTTTTCGTTTACTATTCCGACGGCAATATTTGTTCCGCCGAGGTCAACACCTATGTTATACATATATTTTTCCTCCAAAATATATAAATTTTTAAATTTTTCTGATTTGAACATTTATTTTTCCGTGTCTTTTCTTGGTTCTTTGTTATTCCGTAGGGCGGTGCCTTGGTGCCGCCGCGCTCCAACGAATGCTCTGCGAAGCCACTTTGTTTTCGGGAGGGCAAACCCCTCCACTACCAATATTTACGAAGCTTAATAATTACTGTGGTTTAGCGACGGTAGGTGTGATTGCACAAACTATGCCGTCGCCATTTGTCAGCGGGGACTCCCCGCCGGGCGGTTGCCTGCCGGGAGGATAATATCCTCCCCTACAAAAAATCACCCAAATTTCCACAAGATCCCGACTTAGCGACGTTAGATGTGTATACTCAAACATCGCCGTCGCCACAACCTACCGGGCGGTTGCCCGGCGCCTGACTATTCCATAAGCTTTTGCATTCTTATATCTTTTCCCGGGAAAGAGAGAACGATAAATTCACCGAAAAGCCTTGATGCTATTCTGTCGGAATATTTTATCTTGATATTTTCCTGAGTAAGATTGGTGTTTATTATTATGGGAAGCCCCTTGTTTACTCTCGTATTAATTAAATTATAGAAGCAGGAGACGCTGAACTGATTTGCAGTCTCGGTTCCGAAGTCGTCGATTATAAGAAGGTCGCAGTTAAAATAACGCTCGCTCGTTCTCGTTACGTTGGCGGTAGGCAGAGGTCTGCCGAACTGCTCCGCGGAGAAAACCGAGATAAGGTTGTGCGAGGTTTCGTAAATGACGTCAAAGCCTTTTTCTATAACCCCTGCCGCTACCGACGTGGAAAGATGGGTTTTACCAAGCCCCGTATTGCCCATTAAGAGCAGGGATTCGGAGCCTTCGCCAAAGCTTTCTGCGTAGTTTTTGCAGATGCCGAGGTTCTGTTCCATTATAACCCTGTCGTCGCCGTCGTAATACTTAAGAGAAAAGTTATCAAAACACTGTTTTGAAAGCAGAGCGCCGAGTCCCGAGTTTTCGTATCCTATCTTGGTCAGCTCTCGCTTTAAGCACGAACACATATTGATTCCGCTGTATCCGGTGTCATTGCACTTTTCGCAGAAGTATTTAGGACTTGTATAGTCCTCGGGATAACCGAGCTTTGCCATTTCCTCAGCTCTTTTAAGCGTGAGCGCGTCGCTTTCCGCCCTTATCTCGCTTAGGATAGCGTTAGTCTCGTCCTTTGATTTTCCGAGCATTACCGCTTCAACTATTTTCTGACCGATTTTCGGAAACGTAAGGTCGATTTCTCTTATTTCGGGTGATCTTAAATGAACCTCACGCAGTCTTTTGTCCGCTTCCGCGTCAGCCTTTACCTTTCTGTCCGTTATTACGTTCTTTGCCTTTCTGAAGCTTTCATCACTGTATGCCATACCGTGTCTCACCTCCTGCTGATTTATTTTTCGTTCTTTGCGCCCGCCATTTTTTCATAGCTGCGTTTTAATGCGAGATTAAAAAACTCGTCGGTGTTAAAGCTGCTGCTCTTTTCGGCGGTATTTTCTTTTTCAGCCGCTTTTTCCTTTTTGAACGCTTCCTCGCGTGCTACCGCTCCGTCAAGGTCCTTTACGCCGTCCTTATACCAATTTTCAAGTATCGCGTTGGCGTAATCAAACTTAAACACGGTCTTGTGCTCAACCGTTATATCGTAAGCGTATTTTACCAGCTCTTCACCGTAGCCGAGATCGCGTATCCAGTGATTAATGGTCGCGTTTTCCTTTTTGGTGTAGGCGCGTTCGCCTATTCCGAGCCAGGAGCGAAGCTTGCCCGCAAGTCCGTCGTAAAGCTCCATCTGCTTTAGATATTCGTCAAGCAGAGCTATTGTGTCAACTCCGGAATTTACAAGGTCAAGAGCCGCTCTTTGTATGTAACCCACCTTGCAGCCCGGTTTTTTACGGGTATAATATGCGGTTAACGTTATAACAAAATCACTGTCAACCCCGAGCCAATCGCAGATGCCGACAAGCGTTTCCGTCTCGCGGGGGTTAAATATATGACCGATAAGCTGCTGACATTCGTCAACCATAGACTTAAGCCTTCCGCCGTCCTTGTCAAGCAGAGCGGAAATTTCCTCTCCGCTGTACTTCGGCATTTCGGCAGAAAGCAGAGCCTTTTTCGGCGGTGTCGTGCCGATGGATTCCTTTGTCGTTTCGGCTTTTTCTGAGGCGGGTTCGTTCAAGACCTCGCTTGCGGATTTGTCAGACTCTGACGGGGAAACGGCAGGGCTTTTAATATCGAAAGAGCCTTTTGTCTTTCCTTCCTTTAAAGAAATAATCCCCGCGCCGCGCCAGAACGCTATCGCGCTTTCCACATCCTGTGGAGAAAGCCCCGAGAGAGAAGCGAGCTCATCGGTTGTTATAGCGCCGCTACGCGTTAAAATCAGTGAAAGCGTTTTTATCTCGGCAAGAGAAACGTCTCCGCTTATTATTTTATCAAGAGCCTTTTCGGGAAAGACGGTAACGCCTTTTCCGTAATTTACAGTAAATAGTTTTTCTGCCATGTTTTAAAAATTCCTTTGGTTGCTCGGTTTGCATATCTACGCATCTTAAAGCAAGCTCCGAGCAGTGATTATTTTCCGATTTCGTAGCATAAAAGCATAAGAAGATCGGATACGTGTATGTTTTTTATCTTTATTTTTTCGCTGTATAGGTCCGTGTCCGAAAAATTCCAAATCTCGCCTACGGGTGCGCTTAAGCCTTCCACAGCGGTTAAAATCTCACCCGCACTTTCCCCGTCCGACGCGATTATTACTATATCGGGGTGCTTTTCATCGCACAGCTGCTTAAGAGCGAGAGGTGAAAAGTCTCCCTTTAAAAAACCGACGGACTTTATTCCTCTGACCGAAAAGACGGAAGAGCTTTTGACAGTCTCGGCAATAGGAGCGTTTCCTACGATAACGGCGCTGTATTTGTCGGAGAGCTGTAAGATGTCTCCTATCGTTTTATAAAGAGCCGATACCGAGTAGCCGTAGCTTCTCTGACCGACGCAGCCGAGAGCTTTTATATCCGCTCTGACCTGCGAGGGCGCAAGCTTCATTTCGTAGGCAAGCTCCTCGGAGCTTACGCGCTGCTTACCGCCGCCGTATATCCGTATAAGGGTACGGAAATAAACGGGCAGACGGCGCAGAAGAGCGGGGGAGAGGGTTGAGTTTTCCTTAGTCATAAGAGAGACCTTTCATTTGCGGGGCAGGCAACCGCCTGCACGGTTATAGTCGGCGGGGAGCCCCCGCTGGCAAGTAGCCGTGAAACAACATTTTGTTTTAAATTAAATTTATCCGGTTTCGCAAAACCTTGACTTAGCGACAGCAGGCACCCACCTGCACGATTAGAGGCTTTTAAGCGTTTCGGTTACGTAATTCGAGAACTCCTCGCAGGTTGCACCCGTGTCGCGGCCGGTGATAACCAGCTTCTTCTCGGTAAACATACAGATGTCGAGAGCCTTTTCAAGAGCGTCCGCTTCCTTCTGATATCCGATGTGAGAAAGGAGCATTACGGTTGCGCGGAGCATAGAGCAGGGATCGGCGTACTTGCCTCTGCCCTCGGTTATCATTCTCGGAGCGGAGCCGTGGATAGCCTCGAACATCGCGTACTTATGACCGATGTTAGCCGAGCCTGCGGTTCCTACGCCGCCCTGGAACTCAGCCGCCTCGTCGGTGATTATATCGCCGTAGAGGTTCGGGAGAACGAATACCTTGAATGCGGTACGGCGCTTCTTGTCGATAAGCTTTGCGGTGGTGATGTCGATAAACCAGTCGTCGGTTTCGATTTCGGGGTATTCCTTACCTATCTTCTGGCAGAGGTCAAGGAACTTACCGTCGGTCGCCTTGATTATGTTTGCCTTGGTAATGATGGAAACTCTTTCCTTATGGTTCTTTCTTGCGTACTCGTAAGCGGCACGTGCGATACGCTCGGAGCCCTCGGTGGTGGTTACGCAGAAGTCAACGGAAAGCTGGTCGGTTACCGCAACTCCCTGAGAACCTACAGCGTAGCTTCCCTCGGTGTTTTCACGGAAGAAGGTCCAGTCGATGCCCTCCTCGGGAACTCTTACGGGGCGAACGTTTGCGAAAAGGTCAAGAGCCTTTCTCATTGCAACGTTTGCGCTTTCGATGTTCGGCCACGGATCTCCCTTTTTCGGAGTGGTGGTGGGGCCTTTGAGGATAACGTGGCAAGCCTTAAGCTCCTCCATAACGTCATCGGGTATAGCCTGCATATGAGCTACTCTGTTTTCGATGGTAAGACCGTCGATGATCTTAAATTCAACCTTGCCGGAAGCGATTTCGTCCTTAAGCATGTATTCGAGAACGGTTTTAGCGGAATCGGTGATGATCGGGCCAATGCCGTCTCCGCCGCAGATACCGATTACGATTTTGTCGAGAGACGCGAAATCGGTGTCCTCCTTGTCGGCGTTAATCTTCTCGTTTCTTTCGAGCTGAGAGCGGAGAACCGCCTCAAATTTCTCCTTAGCTGCTTTGATTTGTTCTTCGTAGTTTCCTATCATTTTCTTGTCTGCCTTTCTTTTATATGTATTTTTTTATTTTTGTTTTTATTTTTGCGCGAGTTAAGTGAATGATTGCGGGAAGAAGTGTAGTTTCAAAACCGCGCCGTTCCCTACCAATAACCGCTAAATTTTCTCCCAAACCTTGCTTTAGCGACGCTCGACGTGTTTGCACAAATTACGCGTCGCGGAAAGGGTGCAGGCACGAGCCTGCTTACCAAACCCCTACTGCCGAGGCGTTAAGGTCGGTACTGGCAACGTTACCCGCAAGGTATTCGTAATACGCCTGTGCGGCAATCATCGCGCCGTTGTCTCCGCAAAGCGAAAGCGGTGGGATACAAAGCTCGGTTTTAGTCTTTTTGCAAAGCTCGGTAAGAGCGGCTCTTAAATGCGAGTTTGCGGAAACGCCGCCCGCTACCGCAAGGGTTTTGTAGCCGGTTTTTCTTATAGCAAGCTCAAGCTTTTTGCATATCGACGAGGTAAACATCTTGGTAAATGCCGCCGCTACGTCCTCCCTTTTGTAGCTTTCGCCCTTCTGCTCCATTGAGTTTAAGGTGTTAAGCACCGCGGTTTTAAGACCGCTGAAGGAAAAGTCAAGCGTGTCGTCTGCGATAGCCGCGCTCGGAAGCTTGAATGCAGTCTCGTCTCCGAGAGATGCGAGCTTATCCATCTCCGCTCCGCAGGGGTAGGTAAGTCCCATAACGCGTCCTACCTTGTCAAAAGCCTCTCCTGCCGCATCGTCTCTCGTTCTGCCTACCGTTTGAAAATCGGTGTAGCTTTTAACCTCGATAATCGACGTATGCCCTCCCGAAACGACAAGCGCGAGGAACGGCGGCTTAAGCGACGGGTAGTAAAAATAGTTAGCCGCTATATGTCCTTTTATGTGGTTTACCGGTACTATCGGCTTACCCGTGGCAAATGCGAGAGATTTTGCAAAGCTTACTCCAACGAGAAGCGCTCCGATAAGACCGGGGTTTGACGTTACTCCTATAACGTCTATATCGGAGAGGGTAACTCCCGCCGTGGTAAGCGCCTCGGAAACTATCGGACAGATTGCCTCGGAGTGAGCGCGTCCCGCGATTTCGGGGACGACTCCGCCGTAAAGCCTATGTATGGCAATTTGTGAAGCAACGGCGTTTGAAAGTATCTTCTTTTCGCCGTTTTCGGTTATCTGTGCAACCGACGCGGCGGTCTCGTCGCACGAGCTTTCTATGCCGAGTATTAGCATTTTTATATCCTTTCTTTATTTGAAGGTTATATTGTATTACTACCCACCTGGCGTTGCATAACTATCGCATCCTCAGTGGGAGTTTTGTAATAATTTTTTCTTTTTCCGATTTCCGTAAAGCCGTACTTTTTGTAAAGCCCTATCGCGGAGCTGTTACCCGCTCTTACCTCAAGGAAAATAACCGAAACACCGTAAAGGGTACAGTCGGAAATCATTTTATCCATAAGCAGAGGCGAAAGTCCTTTCCCTCTGTAATCCGGTGTTACCGCTATATTGTGTAGCTCCGCCTCCCCCTGCACGCGACGGTCAAGTATCGAATACCCGATGAGCGTTTCTCCGTCAAAAAGCAGTGTGAAATCAATTCCCTCGCAGATTGACGAAAGGAGCATACCCTCCGTCCAAGGATCAGGAAAAGAGAGGCGTTCTATATCAAGTATCGCATTAATATCGTCGGGGGTTGCGGCTCTTAACGTGTAACCGTTCATAGCGAAAACATATCCTTTATACATTCTGTAATTTCGGAGAGACATTTTTCGTATTCGTCTATTCCGAGCATATACGGAT
>JAZRDX010000124.1:0-1713 GCA_045660565.1 Eubacteriales bacterium | reverse complement strand
ATAAAACCGATGTTAGACGGATTTGAGAGGTGTATTTTGGACAACAAAGAAAGACTTGCGGATATGTTATTATCCTTAGGAATTAAAAATCCTCCCGAAGTATTTTATTACGACAGTATAAGCTCCACAAACGGGGTTGCGAAGGCGGTGCCCATAGGAGCAATGTCCGACGGACTGTATATAGCGAAAGCTCAGAGCGCCGGACGCGGAAGGCTTGGCAGAAGCTTCGTTTCGGACGAGGGCGGTCTTTATATGACGCTTCGGTTTGAGAGAAACGTACCACCCGTGGCGGCTACGCGCGCTACTGTTTATACGGCGGTGGCGGTATGCCGTGCCGTTGAAGGCTTAACGGGGCTTTCGCCGAAAATCAAGTGGGTGAATGATGTTCTTCTCGGTGGGAAGAAGCTTGCGGGAATCCTTTGTGAGGGAATAATCGGAGACGGCGGAATGCTCTCGGTGCTTGCAGTCGGAATAGGCATTAACGTGCTTACAGCACCGAAGGGCGAAATCGCGGAAATTGCAACCGCTCTTTGCGAGCATACACGAGATTGTCCCGACCCCATTATGCTTGCAGCTGCGGTAACACAGCAGATGTATGTAATGCATAATATGCAGTTCTCGGACGTCTTGAATTTGTATAGAGAAAGGTCCGTCATTCCCGGAAAAAGGGTGCGGGTAATAAAGCCTGCGTGCGAGTATTTTGCAACCGCCGTTGAAATAGACGATGACGGTGCGCTCGTCATAAAAACGGACGGCGGCGTCACGGAGCATCTTGCTACGGGTGAGGTCAGCGTAAGGGAGCTTTAACTCGCAATACCCGTATGCTTTTTAAATAACGGTACCGGTGGTTGCGTTTTTATTCAAACATATTTCCGACGCATATAACTATATCGTAAATCAGAATGGTGTTTCCTTTGTCAAAGTATGCGTGGAAAAGGAATTTCTGTATCAGAGACTGCCATTCCTTTGTCGTCTTAACACCGAGCCTTTGCGGCACGGAGAATTTCTCCGTACGGATAATCTCACTGCCCTCGGAATAATAAGTGAAAGTTCCTTCGGCAAAATTCACAGCCACGTTAATTGTAAACGGTTCATCGGAGGTTAACTCGCCAAGCTCGTATCCGCCGGACGTACTTACAGTACCGTCTGATGAAATTGTAGTTAGATTTACCACTTTATGCGATGTGTTTCCGCTTTTGTCTTTGTCCGATTGAATACCAAATTCGGTCGTAGTAAGTATTTTCTTGCCGCTTTGCGCGCCAAGAACGAACGAGAAACTGAACACGTCGTTTTCATATAGGTCCGCCATGCTTGTTCCTACGTTGCTTTTTGTAACCTGTAAAGAGGTTTCCTTGCCGTTTGAAATTTTAAGATAGGATTTTTCGTCACCGTCTTTAAATGTTTCGAGAACGGCCGAGCCCTCTACAAGAAAGGATACTCCGCCGTTATAATAGGAGGCAGAAGAGGGACCCATCTTTTCGGAGAAATCCGTGTTCACAAGCTCGGTGATTTTACTTTTCCATTTTGCGTAAGCGTCAGTTGTTTCGGACGATACCTTATCTAACGGCTTAGTGAATTCGGCGTCCTCATACCAACCGTCGAAGCTACCGGTCTCACCGCTTGGCGGAGTGGGGACGGGGAGAGAGTCCTTTCCCGCGATGAACATACCGAAATCCGTTCCGTCGGGCAAAAGCCCGCCGTGAATATCAATCC
>JAZRDX010000123.1:0-11577 GCA_045660565.1 Eubacteriales bacterium | reverse complement strand
CGGAATTTTCCGTGGAGGTTTTCGTTTATTCACCTGTGTAGTTGTAGGTTACGGTATAGTTGCCTGTGTATGAATCCCAACCATCTGGCTTCAAAATTGTATTCCACTGTATTTCTGTTCCAATATATTTAATACTCGTAAGCATTTCACAACCTGAGAATGCCAAACTGCCTATACTTGTTACGTTATCACTAATAACTACGGTTTTTATTTTTGATATATTATAGAATAAACGCGAAGGAATCTTTTTTACATTGTTGCTAAATGTTACCGTTATTCCGTCTGTGTTTTCACCTAAGTTAGAAAATACGGTATGATTATATTTAAAATCTTCAACGTTTGTTGCGTTAAAATTAATTTTAAAAAGACCTTTGCATTCGGCGAAAGCAGCGTCTCCTATAGATTCTAAATTTTTACCTATTGTTACAGTAGAAAGATTTGAACAATAAGAAAACGCGTTAGTCCCTATCGATGTTACGCTTTCAGAAATTGTTACACTGTTAAGTCCGTCACAACTACAGAAAGCATAATCACCAATGTTTGTTACTTTGTCCGGAATTACAAGGTCAGTAACAAGAGAGCCGTTAAGAATAATATTTGCATTATTATATAATGGGTTGGAAGAGAAAGTTTCAAAGCTTATAGCACACCATTTTGATATATCAGATATATGTACAGAAGAAATATTGTCACATCCCCAGAACGCATTGCTTCCTATGTTTGTAATATTCG
This sequence comes from Eubacteriales bacterium, assembly GCA_045660565.1. Classification (GTDB taxonomy): domain Bacteria; phylum Bacillota; class Clostridia; order Oscillospirales; family CAG-272; genus SIG673. The sequence continues at coordinate 10,845 of JAZRDX010000123.1, read as the reverse complement.
CGGATATAGTTACGCTTGTAAGCCCTTCGCAATTATAAAATGCGTAATCATTAATGGTTGTTAAAGTGTCAGGAATTACAAGTTCAGTAAGAAGATCGTTGTTAAGATACAAATTTTTTGCGTAATATAAAGGGTTTGATGAATAACCTCCGGTAAAGTTTATTGCACACCATGAGGCTACGTCTGAAATATACACTTTTTTAAGGTTTTTGCAATCAAATGCTTGAGAACCAATATTTGTTACTCCACTGCCAACCGCCACGCTTGCAAGAGACGAACAATTATAGAATGCGTTGTAATCGATAGTTTCTACACTGTCCGGAATGATTACAGTTGTAAATGTATCGCTGTAGAACGCGTTGTTGTTTATTGTTGTTACTTTTTTTCCGTCGTGCATATATGGAATAACAACATATTTATCGGCACAGGTGCCAATACCGGTAACACCACAGGCGGTATCGCTACGAGCAGTGAACTTAAGTCCGTCGGAATGATAATTGTACGTTTCTGTTCCTTTTTCGCTGCAACTTGAACATTTGTAATAAAACACTGCATCTGAGGTTTCCGTCGCCGAAGATTTTAAATAAGCGGGAGTAGGTGTTTTAGCAGAAAAATCGTGTTCGTGTGTACTTGTTGAACCACCTGGGCTGTTTCCGCCTCCTTGTATCGTGCCACCATTCGTAACACCTCCGTTAGTAGCTCCGTTTCCGTCCGGCACCTCGTCTTTTTTACACGCAGTAAAAAGACATACAGTAAGCGTAAGTATACAGATAAGTAATAGAATAATGCGTTTTTTCATTTGTTTTCTCCTTTTGGATGCTAAAATTTTTCGGCAAAATAAAAAGTGCGTCAACCGTAGTCAACGCACCGAAAAACGCAAACTCCGATTGTCGCCAAACAAATCGGAATAAGAAAATAGTGGAGGAATAAAACCTTCTCATACGCAAAACTTATCCATGGAATTTGCATTTTTACCAAATTCGTATAGATAAATTTTGCGCACAAAAAGCGAAAGGTATCCCCCTAAAAGAAAAAACACCCCTAAAGTTTCATTATTCGATTTGTTTGGCAAGATTATTATAGCACAGTTTGCGAATAATGTCAAGGGTATTACAAAAAATTTCCGCGGTTTGAAAATCACCTTTGGGTGTTTTCAAAAACCCGACCGTGGTGTTTGGTCGGGTTAGCGGATTGGGGCGGTTTAAGCTTTCCACCAACCGCACCAAAATAAAGCCTACGTTTTACAAATTTCGCCGAGACGAAATTTGTAAAAATGCCGCCCGTGCTTTTTGGCGGCATTAGTACGGTGTAAGGTGGAAAATTTACACCAACGGTCTTTTTTCTTTTGGCTCCTTTTCTTTTTTCTGGCGGCAGAAATCAAGAAAAGGAACATAAAAAGAATAGTTCGAATTAGAGCAAAAAACGGGAGGAGCGAGTCCCTCCCCTACGAAGAGCGGCACGGCTGAAGTAAAGAAAATCGGAGAGCACCCGGAAGCAAATGCCCGTAAGGTACACCACGCTTTTTCTTTTGAAGAAATAGCCCAAAAGAAAAAGCTTCGCAAAAAGAAAACGGCGTGTCCGTGGGCTCCGCGCCCACACCTCGCCACCTTTTGAAAAAGGTGGACGAAAACTTTTATATATAAGAAAAACCACGGAAATTCCGTGGTTTTTCGTTATAATCTTTTCCTTACACCTATAACCTTAAGCGCGTTTTCAAGCTGCGCATCCGAAATCGGTACAGAGCCGCCCGAATATCTCGCGCCGTTGTATAGCTCGAAAAGCTGGTAGTCAAGGGTGTAGTCCTCAAGGTTAAGTCCGTCCCGTACCTCGCGCGGTGTGTTGAACGGGAAGTACTTGTAGCCGTCCTTTATAACCTTCGCTATGTACTTTACGTATACGAAACGTACTCTTTCCGCGTTGTCCTCAAGATCGCGCCATTTGGCGTTGCTCTTAACCTTTTTCTGCCGCACACGTCCGTCGCTGTCTCCGAATATAAAGCTCTTTTCGTCGCGGAGCTTCTTTTTCTTCTTCGGCTTTATTCCCATAGCGCGAAGAACCTTGGTCGATATGCGTTTGATGGATTTCGTAACCTTTTTAACAGCCTTGAATATCTTTGAGAAAATTGCGCGCTTAAGAGATTTCGGTATCAGCTTTCTTAGGGAAAGAAGCGCTACAAATGCGCATATAGCCATTATAATGTAGGTTAGCTGCTGGATGTACCTGAAAAGCTTTGTAGCCTTCGCAAGCTCATTCAGCCACATTGACACCTCAAGCATTGTAAACGAAAGAGATGCAAAGAAAACAGTGTATGCAACTCTTGCTTTGTCAAAACGGTATTTCACTATGCGAGTTCTCCTAATAAAATTATGGTAACGTTGTTTCCGTAGCGGCGAAGCTGGTTTGCCGCAGAGTCTATAGTTTCGTTACAGTAAGTGCTTATAATCAAAACCTCGGAGTCGCACATTCCTCTTATGATGTCGTTCTTGATAATAGAGGTGAACGAGCTTCCGCCCTCAATAAGAGTAACGAGAGACATCTGACGGAGTATCTCCTCGTAGTTGACTGCGCCCTGCGTCATAGGATAGTAAATATGTGTCTCACCGCTCGAAAGAGTGCTGTTTGCGGAAAAGCCGACACGGTATCCGTAATCAAATGCGTCGCGGAGTATCGCGGCTGAGTAGGAAAGTCCCTTTTCCATAAGTCTTTCGTAGTAGTAACCCGCAATAGGTGCATTTCCGTCTGTCTGGAAGTTAAGATAAACCATAAGGTTTCTGTTGGAGCAGAAGTCGCGGTTATTTACGCGTATTCCCTCAAAGCCGAGCTTTCCGCTGCGGGCTGTCGCTTTGAAGTTTATGCTGTTGAAGCTGTCCCCGAAACGGTATTCCCTTATTCCGCTGAGCGAAAAGGGATCCTTTATAAGCCAGGTACGGGAGTTTGCGTCTCCCTGTAACGTGCTTGCGGGGATAGGCAGATCGTCGGTTTTCATAAGAGCGGGATATACGTAAATTTTTGCGGGAGCAGAAATTCTTTGCTCCGCCTTGGTGCAGGATGCGGTTATTGTGTCAAGCTCGTAGTAGCCGCGCTTTAAAAGCTTTATTCTGTGTTTACGCTTTATGCGCATAAACGGCATAATAAGGAAGAAGCGGCTTGTCGCAAACTGCATGTTTTCATCACGCGAAAGCTCGTATCCGTCGTACTGAAGCTGGTTGTAGATATAATAATCTATGGTAACGAAGAACAGCGGAAGAAAGCTTTTATTCGTGATGGTTTCGATAAGAAAAATCTCGTCTCCCTGATAAGAGCCCTTCTCGGAAAACTGTCTTGTGTAGGAGATTTTTTTAAGAGCCTTTGCGCGCAAAAAACAGTATATGACGTATAAGAGCGCAAGAGCGGCTACCAAGCCTACAATAAGAACGGTATACAGAATGTATTCGTTTTCAAAGATTTCAAGATTCGTCTTTTTTCGTAAAAACGGTAAGGTACCGTAAAAGTTTCTCGTCATCTTCCGGACCAGCCGAGAGAGGTTTCCGTGGGAACGGGAAGCTGCCCGACTATTTCCTTTATAATATTTTCAGCGGCGTTAGCCTTGATCTTAGCAGAGCCGGTAAGGATAATTCGGTGGGTAAGCGCGGGGATAGCCGCTCTCTTTACGTCGTCGGGTATAACGTAGTCTCTGTTGTCAATGGCGGCAAAGCCCTTTGCAACGCTCATAAGCGCCTGGGTTCCACGGGGGCTTACTCCGAGCAGAACGTTGTCGAACTTACGGGTTGCCTCGGCTATTGCGACTATGTAGCTCATAATATCCTTATGAACGTAAATCTTTGCAAGGGTTTCCTGCGCATCGTTGATTTCCGCCGCGGTCGCAACGGCCTTTAAGTCGGCAAGAGGACTTCCAACGCAGAAACGCTCAAGAATACCGACGCCCTCCTCGTGGGACGGGTACTCCATACTCATCTTTACTATAAAACGGTCAAGCTGAGCCTCGGGAAGCGGGAAAACACCCATGTTTTCAACTGGGTTCTGAGTTGCAACGACCATAAAAGGAGAGGCAAGCTTATATGTCTTTCCGTCAATGGTTGCCTGCTTTTCTTCCATACATTCAAGGAGTCCGGACTGCGTTTTCGGGGTTGCGCGGTTGATCTCGTCAGCTATAAGAAGGTTTGAGAAAACAGGGCCCTCAACGAACTCAAACTCGGAGGTCTTCATGTTAAAGAAGTTAATACCGGTGATGTCGGAGGGAAGAAGGTCGGGGGTAAACTGAATACGCTTACTGGTACAGTCTATCGAAGCCGCAAGGGATTTAACAAGCATAGTTTTTCCGGTACCCGGAACGTCCTCAACAAGAACGTGGCCTTTGCAGAAAAGAGCGATAAGAAGAAGGTCTATGGTGCTGCTTTTACCAACGATAACCTTTTGAATGTTTCCTTTGATTTTTTGATAGAGCGGATAAATTGTGTTAGCCATAGTGATTTTTCCTTTTCATAATAATTTTTACGTTCCGAAAACGTATTGAGCTATTTGTAAAAAGTCTTTTGAAATTTAAATTTCCTTACAGATGTCGCCTACACCGTTTAAAATAAAGGTGGGACGGTAAGGGTAGTTTTCAACGTCTGCTTTTGAGGTAACTCCGGAAAGCACGAGAATAGTATCAAGCTCACTTTCAATACCCGCTATAATATCGGTGTCCATTCTGTCGCCGATAATTACCGAATCGGCACGGGCGGCGCCGAGCTTCTTGAGTGCGTGTCTCATCATAAGAGGATTCGGTTTTCCGACAAAATAAGCATTTTTACCGGTCGCCATTTCGATAGGGGAGATGAGCGAGCGGCATGCGGGGGCAATACCGCCTTCAATAGGACCGGTTATATCGGAGTTTGTTCCGATAAGCTTCGCGCCGTTCATAATAAGCTTTACCGCAAGCTGGATTTTCTCGTAGTTCAGTGAATGGGTTTCGCCGAAAACAACGTAGTCGGGGTTGTAGTCGTTCATAGAGAAGCCGTCCTCGTAAAGGGCGTTTACAAGCCCCGGCTCACCGATAACGTATGCGCTGCCGCCCGGACACTGCTGCTTTAAAAACATAGCCGTCGAAAGCGCGCTGGTGTAGAAGTGAGACGGATCAATTTCAAGCCCGAGACGGGAGAGCTTGAGTGCAAGCTCTCTCGGTGAACGCTCCGAGCTGTTTGTAAGAAATAGATAGTCCTTGTTGTTTTCGTGAAGCCAGTCCACAAATTCGTGTACACCGGGAAGCAGCATATTTCCGTGATAGATAACACCGTCCATATCGGAAATAAACGCTTTTTTTGACTGTAAATATTCAAGGTCTTTTTTGCTTATCATTGTATTTACCTTTTATCGTGCCTTTTCTTCAACTTCCTTAACTGCCTTGGCGATAAATTCGTCAACGGTAAGCGTTTCAGCCTCGTCCTTACGGTTACGGGTTGTTACGGTGCCGCTCGTTGCTTCCTTTTCGCCGAGTATAAGCATATAAGGAACCTTAGAGAATTTCGCCTCGCGGATACGGTAGCCTATCTTTTCATTTCTGTTGTCAAGCTCTACGCGCAGTCCCGCCTTTTCTAATCTTGCGACTACCTCGTACGCATAATCGTCGTAGGTGTTGGAAACGGGAAGAACGGTTATCTGCGTGGGAGCGAGCCAGAGCGGGAACGCGCCTGCGTATTTTTCGATAAGCAGAGCAAGGGTACGCTCGTAGCAGCCTATGCTGGTTCTGTGAATGATATAGGGGTTCTTCTGCTGACCGTCGGTATCGGTGTATTCCATACCGAATTTTTCAGCAAGAAGCTGGTCTATCTGAATTGTTATAAGAGTGTCCTCTTTGCCGTGAACGTTTCTTATCTGAATGTCAAGCTTAGGGCCGTAGAACGCTGCCTCGCCAACGCCTACTTTGTAGGGGATTTCGAGGTGGTTAAGGATCTTTTCCATAGTGCCCTGAGCCTCGTTCCACTGCTCGTCGGTGCCTATATACTTTTCTCTGTTTGCGGGATCCCACTGCGAGAAACGGTAGGAAACGTCCTCGTAAAGACCGAGAGTTTTAAGCATATAGATAGCAAGCTCAAGACAGCTCTTGAACTCCTGCTCAAGCTGAGAGGGCAGACACATAAGGTGTCCTTCGGAAATGGTGAACTGACGTACTCTTATGAGACCGTGCATCTCTCCGCTGTCCTCGTTACGGAAAAGCGTAGACGTCTCGTTGTATCTTAAAGGCAGGTCGCGGTAGGAGCGCTTGCGGTTAAGATAAGCCTGATACTGGAAGGGGCAGGTCATAGGACGGAGAGCAAAGCACTCCTTTGTCTCGTCGTTCGGATCTCCGAGAACGAACATTCCGTCGAGATAGTGATCCCAGTGTCCGGAAAGCTTGTAAAGCTCGCGCTTAGCCATATAAGGAGTCTTTGTGAGCTGCCAGCCTCTCTTTGCCTCCTCGTCCTCAACGAATCTCTGGAGAAGCTGTATAATCTTCGCGCCCTTCGGAAGAAGAATGGGAAGTCCCTGACCTATTACGTCAACGGTGGTGAAAAGCTCAAGCTCACGGCCGAGCTTGTTGTGGTCGCGCTTTTTAGCTTCCTCAAGCTGTTCAAGGTGTGCGGTAAGCTGTTCCTTTTTCGGGAACGCAACGCCGTATATTCTCTGAAGAACCTTGTTCTTTGAATCACCTTCCCAATATGCGCCGGTAATCTGAAGGATTTTGAATGCCTTTACCGCGCCGGTAGAGAAAAGATGCGGTCCTGCGCAGAGGTCAACAAATTCACCCTGCTTGTAGAAGGAGATTTTCTCCCCCTCGGGAATACGGTCGATAAGAAGAAGCTTATAAGGCTCACCCTTTTCTTCCATAAGCTTTTTAGCCTCGTCTCTCGGAAGCTCAAAGCGTTCAAGTTTAAGATCTGCCTTTACTATCTTAGCCATTTCCGCCTCGATTACCGAAATCTCGTCGGGAGTGAACGGCTTTTCGCGATCTATGTCGTAGTAGAAGCCTCTGTCGGTGGAGGGACCTATCGTAAGCTTTGCGTCGGGGTAAAGATTTTTAACCGCCTGAGCGAGAATATGAGACGCGGTGTGCCAGAATACCTTTTTTCCCTCTGCGTCGTCAAAGGTGAGCGGCGCTACCTTTGCGTTTTCGGCAAGAGCCGCGGTAAGCTCTATTGCCTCGCCGCCCCGCTCGGCGGCAATAACGTTTTTGTTCATCAGTCCTTGTTCTTTTAAATATTCGTATGCTGTCATTTCGTTTTAATCTCCTTTAAAGATTTTTGTTTTAACCGTATTTTGTGTTTTGAAGCCGTTTCCGTTTTATGCGTCAAGGTCGCTCCGAACGTGATGCTTGGAGCTGAAAGAGTTTTTTAGGAAACGGAACGCGCACAGCTTTATATTCCGAGACGGTGGAGTTTTGTTTACCGCAATAAAAAACGCCTCTGCCCCGCTGTACGAAAGTACGGGGTGCAAAGACGGCGCCTTCACACGGTTCCACCCGATGTTTAACTTAATTTTATTTGGTTTCAATAAATCGGCGGTATCCGTTTACTTTGTGCTCGGGACGCTTCCAGCTAATGCGTCCGTTCTCTGTTGAGCCGCCCGTAAAGGACGTGTCCGTTTATGCTTTCGCGGTTGTAAACATATATTGAATTTGTGTTAAAGTGTTGACTTTTTTGCCAAAAAGTTGTATAATTAAATATATATATGATACTGAACCGTTTAAGCAAATTTATTTTATCATAAGTTTGGCTTTTTGTCAATAGTATTTTTAAAATTTTAAAAAGGCTGGTGTTAGTATGCCGAATTATTTAGCGGTGTTTCAAAGCGGCGGTATTTCCGAAATTGAAAAACGTTACGTCGCAAAGGAGCTGATGCTTCTCGGAGAAAAAACCGCAGAGTACGGTATAACCCTTTCGGAGAAGGACTGCGTTGATATAGCGGAATGTAGGTACGAGTCGCTTAAGGAAAACGAGCGAATCGAGGTCGGGCTTGGCGCAACGCAAAGAATAATAGAGGAATTCTGCGACAGCGGATACGTCAGTCAGGTTAACTTCAGAGAGACAGTCGAGGGGCTTCTCGAATGTTTTTATATGATAAAAACCGAAACCGACGACAGGGTGAGCGACGACGAGGCTTTGGAGTTTTTAAAATATCTGTTTGAATACGAAGCGGGCGGAGACGTCTCAAAAATTTATGACAGTGTAGCGCTTGACGCATTTATAAGAGGGAAAAACGGTTATGTCTCTCAGGGTGTCGTTCAAGACGAAGATTACAACAATAAGTAAAAAATGATCGTCCGCGCGTGCGGTCTGTAAATAACCGAGGCTATTCAGGGGAGGATTTTCAGGTGAACAGTGAGCTCAGAATATACGGCGAGGGTGCCGAGAAAAGAATAGACGGAGCAAGACTTAATTACTCCGAGTATACTCTTTCGCTTCTCAGAGAAGCGGAAAAGGTGGGTATTATAACCGCCGAGGAGGAAGAAGCGTTAAAGGCAAAAATATTTAACGGTCTTGCGGGAGTTATAGACGAATACACCGAGGGAAAAAGTACGTCGGTTTCGAACGATAAGGCGAACGAGCTTATGTCCTCGCTGCTTTATAACGTAGACGCGTACCTTATTTCTCTTAAAGATCCTAAGAAAGCGTTTGACGAGCTTAACGGTAAAACGGTAAACTACCTTTTTGACGCCGGCGGAGCCGCGCTTAAGAGGGTTATGGCTGACTGTACGGCTATTCTCTTTAACAACAAAAAGAACAGACTTCCCGGCGGTACCGATATATACAACAGAGCGCTTGACGAGGATATAAGAGCCTTTACAAAAGCCTATAACGTTCGATTCGGGGCGCACAGAAACCCGGTTGTTCCGAGATATAAAACCGCACTTGCTCCGAGAGGAAGCGGAATAGTAAGAATAAAAAAATATCTTACCAATATGCTTATCGAAAACAAGTTCTGCCGCTCCTACGACAGCGAGGAGGTAAAGGCGGTTATAGCGTTTGAGGTAATGCGCGCAAACGATATGGAGAGCGACGTCGGAAACCTTTACGTTCCGATACTTATCTGCGCGGTTATCTGCCAGTTCCTTATGCCGAACGTTTCTCACGTTCTGCTCAGTGAGGATGACGTAAACACCGCGGAGGAGCTTCTCGACGAGTTTAACCCCGACGAGATAAAGACCGTTTTGACCGCGGCATTCAGTCGCCTTCCCAACGAAAACGGTGATTACCATAAAAAGGTGTTTGAGAGTAAGCTGCCCGATATAATTCACGCTGTAAAGAGAAAGAATTTAAGAACTCTTGTTGCGTATCTTCCCAAAACGGCGCACGAAACCAAATAAATCTTTGTCCGCTTTATTAAAACCGCTGTCTGTACGACGGCGGTTTGCTTAGTAAAAGGTGAAGCTGTATAGAATCGGAAAGGAGTGCTATGGATAATAATTTCGGTGGCGGAGACAACCGCGACGAATTTGATAATAAAGAGACGGAAGAACGTTTTTCCGAAGAAAAGAAAAAGCCGTGGTATTTAACCCCGTCGGTTACCGTTGAAAAAGGATATAATCCGTACAGAGACGATGAAAGTGTATTCGGGGAGACGGTAAAGAAGCACCCGGGTGTCTTTAAAGGCGCGAGTCAGCTTGAAAACGAAGCCCCGATAGCATATTATTACAGACGCGGATACGAGTGGAACTTTGCGCGAAGCGAAGCGAAAAAAAGCCTCGGCAGAAGCTCGCGTTTTATAGCGGCAATCCTTATCTTATATCTGTTTCTCACAAATTTTTTCGTTCTGTGCTTTCAGACGTCGCTCAGCGGCGGTGTGCTTGAAACGGTGGTAACGCTTCTTCAGTATCTTTTAGTATACCCCGCGCTTATTATACTTGCCAACATTGGCTGTAAGCATAAAACGCATACCTTCTTCAGAAAGCCGCAGGCGTCGAAGTTTTATATATTCAAATGGTGTGTTATAGGTCTTGGTCTTACCTATGCGGTATCAGTTGTAAGTAATATATTTTTCGCCTACGTTCAGATGTTTGGGGTTAACGTGAACGACCTTTCGCAGCCTATTCCGAATACCCCCGGATCGCTTATTCTGTATTTTTTCACGGTAGTAATAGGTGCACCGCTTTTTGAAGAGCTGCTTTTCAGAGGAGTGTTTCTTACCCACCATTTAAAATACGGCTGCTGGCACGCGATAATAGTCAGCGGAATACTTTTCGGGCTTGTTCATCAGAACCATCAGCAGATGTTTTTCGCGGCGGCACTCGGAATACTTTTCGGATATATTGACGTTAAGGCGGGCTCGATAATTCCTTCGATCATAGCGCACGTTACCGTAAATCTGTATTCCTTTATAATGACGTTTTTCCTGTATTTCACAAATTACAACGAAACCCTTGCCGATCCGAGTATAGCTTTTGACGGACCTGCCGCAGTGATTATGGTTTCGGGAATACTGAATATGCTTGCTTACGCACTTGCTATTGTCTCGGTAATAATGCTGATTTACGAAAAAAAGAGAAACAAAAGCGAGTTTGTTTTACCTAAAGGAGATAGCTTTTTGACGGAAAAAGAGAAGCTTTCCACGTTCTTTAAGCACCCCGTTATGATTGTATTGCTCGTCCTTCTGGGTATCAGTATATTTATGATTTCTTTTTTCAATTACGGTGTGTTTAACGTAGTTGTTTAAACTAAAAATAACGCTTCGACGTTTTTGGTCGGAGCGTTTTTTGTGTAAACGAAAACCACGCGATAGTCGCGTGGTTCAAAAGAGGCTATAGCCGATGAGTAGAAAGCAGATAAAAAGATAAGTGTAAATCTTTTTGTGTGAAAGGCTCCCTCTGGGAGGGAGCTGTCAGCGAAGCTG
>JAZRDX010000122.1:0-6274 GCA_045660565.1 Eubacteriales bacterium | reverse complement strand
GCCCATTCCCGCTTTTTGAAAAAAGCTTGGCAAAAACTTTTTTGTCGGCTACGCCCCTTCCTCGGAGCTATGTAAAAATATTTTATCTTTACGTTCCCATTGGTGCTTTCCGAAAAAATATGGTCGAAAATATCATTAGCGGCTGTGTCCGTTACTTTTATCCAAATATAAAGCTTTCAATCTCTTTAATATCAAGAAAATCTCCGATAATAGCATGAGCGCCTGCCGATTTAAGTCTTTCAAACTTGGCTTCGTTAATGCCCTCGCCCGTTTCCTCGTTGCTGGCTATACCGAGCGTGATAGCGCCTGCCTCCTGGCCGAGCTTTATCTCGACCTTGCCGTCTCCGCATACGAACATACCGCACTGCCCCTTGTTTCTTTCAAGAAGAGAAGCAATAACCGCTTCCTTTGAGCAGTTTTCCGAGTGAGGCTCTGCTCCCTCGATAGCTGTAAAGTATCCGTCAAGCCTGAGGATTTTAGCCTCCGCTCTTACGTCAACGGTGTCGGTACCGGACGCGGCATAAATCTCAACTCCGTGAGCCTTCAAAAGCTTTAAAAAGTCCTCGGCGCCGTTAATGAGATATTTTTCGCGTGGTGTTTTTCCGCTTTCAACGTCCGCGCGCCTTTTCATAACGTTTTCCATAAGACGTCTGTTGTACTCCGCCTTGTATTCCCAGATGTCGCTCGGTGCGTTTTTGTTAAGTCCGTAGCTTAGAACGGTATCACGGAGCCATTTCATCTGCGCTACCGTCTGTATTCCGGTTGATTCGTCTATGTAACGGACAACCTCTTTTTCTATTTTTTCAAGGGTTTCTTTATCAGCGTTTCCTCCCGAAATAAATTCAACCATCATAGGTCCCATAACCTCTTCCCAGCCGCAGCGAAGAGTGGATAGGGTTCCGTCAAAGTCAAGAACCGCCGCGCCTATTTTGTTTACCTTCGGTTTTTCGCTTAAATGTATCATTATTATTTTCCTTTCGTTAACGGCGTACCGCGCTTTTTAACGCGTAATCTGTAAGTAGCTTTTGAAAAGCCTGCACGTTAGTCTCCGATACGTGTTTTTATCTTTGATATAATGATAGCACTACCAAAACCGTTTGTCAATCTTTTCGTACAATCTTGAAATCACACTTGCTTTTTTCGTAATTATGTGCATATATTGCCTAGAATTTTATACAAAAACAACAAAGTTTACGTGAGTTTTTAAGGTCAACCGAACAAACTCTTGACATTAATTTGTTGCTATGCTAAAATGAAATCAAGAAATGCTATAAAAGGGGATTAAAAATGAATAGCCTTCCTTCGTTTGACAGTACAACTGCAAAATTTTTAAAAGATATTTCGGTTTCAAAAAATATTACCAGAGCTGATTTATCAAAAGCAAGCGGTCTTACCAAAACCACCGTTTCGGGTGTCGTTTCCGCGCTTATTGATAGCGGATACGTGTCGGAAAAAACGCTTAGCAAAGACAGTGAAAGCTATCAGGGAACGGGTAGACGCCCGACGGTGCTTACCCTTTCGGAGGCTTCACCGCTTATATGCGGAATGCTTGTTCACCGCGGCTGCCTTTCGGTAACGCTTTCGGGACTTGACGGCAAGATTTGCAAAATTCTCGAATACCCTTACGAAAATATAACCGCCGATGCGATTATAGAGATACTTTGCGGTATGTTTTCAAAGCTCAAAGCGGAAACGACGCGAAAAATTCTTGGTATCGGTCTTGCTTGCCTCGGTCCCATAAGCCTTTCAGAGCGCAAAATTTTAAAGCCGAATAAGTTTTACGGCATAGAGGGTTTTCCTATCGCCGAGGAAATAGAAAAAAGAACGTCGCTCCCCGTGTTTATGCAGAACGATATAAGTGCCGCGGCGGTTGCCGAGGCGATTTACGGAAACGGAAGGAATATTAAGAATTTTATCTATCTTCATTTAATGAACGGAATTGGCGCCGGAATAATATTTAACGGCGGTCTTTACACCGGCGCGTCGGGGAACGCGGGAGATATTGCGCATATGACGGTAAATATGTTCGGAAAGCGCTGTAACTGCGGAAGCATAGGCTGTCTTGAAAGCTACGCCAACATTGAGCAGATTCGCTCACATATTTCGATGCTTTCGGGTGAAAACAGTGAGAAAATTACCTTCCGTCAGGTAATTTCAAGGTTAAATGCCGGTGATACCGTTGCGCTGTCTGCTATGCAGGAATACGTTTCCGCGCTTTCGGTAGCACTTGCAACCATGCTTCACTGCCTTGATATAAACACTGTTATATTCGGCTACGACGGCTGCGAGGAGGGTGATAGCCTTGAAAAGCTGCTTCTGAAGAACCTAAGTCTCCGTATGGAAAACAGCGGACAAGGGATTATAACAGTAAAGAAATCCGCGTTCCTTTCGGACGCACCGCTTATCGGGGCAACAGCCATTGTTGTGGAAAAGATTTTTGAGGGAAAGTGATTTTAAGCGAGTATTTTTTCAAATCCTCTTGACAAATATTGTTTAGTCGTGTATAATATATTTAATTATTAAAGACTGTGATTCGGAAGAGTACAAAGTTAAAACCTCACAGAGAGCGAAAAATTCAAACGGAGACGTTTGATTGCTGGGATTTTCGCAGGGAACCTTGCTTTGGAAGGTCGCCGAGGAGTTGATATTCGGGAGAATATACGTTTTCCGCGTTAAGGAGTCGAGCGCACCGCTATGCGGTGAATTCGGGTGGTACCACGAACAGATTTTGTCCGTCCCGTTGTTTTAAACGGGGCGTTTTTTTGCGGTTAGCACCCGCGGGCGTATGGAGATGCGACGGTAAGCCAATATATCGAATGTCGCTAAATCCTTGTTTTGTGGGTATCGAAATAGCTAAATATTTCTTCTCGGTATTGTGGGGAAGAGCGTAGCTGTAAGAAAGTTTTTGCCAAGCTTTTTTCAAAAAGCGGGGCGTAGCAGTACAAAAGTTTTTGCCAAGCTTTTTTCAAAAAGCGGGGCGTAGCAGTGCAAAAGTTTTTGCCAAGCTTTTTTCAAAAAGCGAGAAATAATTAATCCGCCTTAGCGGAGGAATGGAGAATACAGTGAAAAAAGAACTCGAAAAAACCTATAACCCTTCGGCAACGGAGGACAAGCTTTATTCGCTCTGGTGCGAAAAGGGTTACTTTACCCCCGACACCGACGGCGATATAAAAAAGGGCAAGAAGCCCTTTACAATAGTTATCCCCCCGCCGAACGTTACCGGTCAGCTTCATATGGGACACGCTCTTGACGAAACTCTTCAGGATATCCTTATCCGCTACAAGAGAATGCAGGGCTTTTCCACCCTTTGGGTTCCCGGAACCGACCACGCAGGTATCGCAACCCAGATAAAGGTTGAGGAAAATCTTCGCGTAAACGAAGGTCTTACCAGATACGACCTCGGACGCGATAAGTTTATCGACAGAGTATGGGAATGGAAGGAAAAATACGGTTCAAGAATAGTCAGCCAGCTTAAAAAGCTCGGAGCCTCCTGGGACTGGAGCCGCGAGCGCCTTACTATGGACGAGGGCTGCTCACGCGCAGTTCGCGAGGTATTCGTAAACCTTTATGAAAAGGGACTTATCTACCGCGGAAACAGAATAATTAACTGGTGTCCGCACTGTATTACCGCACTCTCCGACGCTGAGGTTGAGTACGAAGAGCAGGCGGGAAGCTTCTGGCATATAAGATACCCTCTTAAGGACGGAAGCGGCTATGTAACGGTTGCGACAACACGTCCCGAAACTATGCTCGGAGATACCGCGGTTGCTGTTCACCCCGACGACGAAAGATATAAGGATATAGTAGGAAAAATGCTTATCCTTCCTCTTGCGGACAGAGAGATACCGGTTATTGCCGACGAATACGTTGAAAAGGACTTCGGAACGGGCTGCGTTAAGATCACCCCCGCTCACGACCCGAATGACTTTGAGGTAGGTAAGCGCCATAATCTCGCTCAGATAAAGGTTCTTGCGGACGACGCTACGGTAAGCTATCAGGGAAAATATTACGGACTTGACCGTTATGAGGCTAGAAAGCAGATGGTTAAGGACCTTGAGGAGGGCGGCTACCTTGTAAAGGTAGAGGCTCATAACCACAACGTCGGAACCTGTTACCGCTGTAAGACCACCGTTGAGCCTATAACCTCCGATCAGTGGTTTGTAAAAATGAAGCCCCTCGCAGAGCCGGCTCTTGAGGTTGTTAAAAACGGTACCGTAAAATTTGAGCCCGAAAGATTTTCAAAGACCTATATCAACTGGATGGAAAACGTCCTTGACTGGTGTATTTCCAGACAGCTCTGGTGGGGACACCGTATTCCCGCGTTCTACTGCGAGAAGTGCGGCGAGATGACCGTTTCCAAGACGGATATAACCGAGTGTCCGAAGTGCGGCGGTAAGGTTAAGCAGGATAACGACGTTCTTGATACGTGGTTCTCCTCCGCGCTCTGGCCCTTCTCAACTCTCGGCTGGCCCGAAAAGACTCAGGACCTTTCCTACTACTATCCGACAAACGTTCTCGTAACGGGATACGACATTATATTCTTCTGGGTTGCCAGAATGATCTTCTCCGGACTTGAGCACATGAACGAAAAGCCGTTCTCCACCATATTCATTCACGGACTTGTAAGAGACGCAAAGGGCAGAAAGATGTCCAAGTCTCTCGGAAACGGTATAGATCCGCTTGAAATTATAGATAAATACGGCGCGGACGCTCTTCGCTTTGCTCTTGCTACGGGTAACTCTCCCGGAAACGATATGCGTTTCTCCGACGAAAAGATTGAATCCGCAAGAAACTTCAACAATAAGATTTGGAACGCGGCGAGATTCGTTCTTATGAAGCTTGACGAGGATACCGAGTTCGGTCTGCCCGAAATCTCATCTCTCGCTACCGAGGACAAGTGGATAATTTCAAGATTTAACCGCCTTACTAAAGAAGTAACGGAAAACCTTGATAAATTTGAGCTTGGAGTTGCTCTTGCAAAGCTTTACGACTTTGTATGGGAGGTATTCTGCGACTGGTACATCGAGCTTGTTAAACAGCGTCTCGGCGACGGAGACAAAACCGCTATGCGCGTTATTGCCTACGTTTTCAGCGAGACTATGAAGCTTCTTCACCCCTATATGCCGTTTATTACCGAGGAGGTATGGCAGACGCTTCCGCACGTTGGCGAAAGCATCGTAATAAGCGACTGGCCGAAATACGATGAAAAGCTTGACTTCCCGAACGACGGGGCGGCTATCGAGCGCATAATCACAGCTATAAGAGCTATACGTAACCGCCGCGCGGAGATGAACGTTCCTCCGTCTAAGAAGGCAAAGCTTACCGTTGTAACCGCCGACAAGGAGACGTTTAACGACAAATGCGGTGCGTTCTTTGAAAAGCTTGCTTCCGCTTCCGAGGTAACCGTTACCGATAGCTACGAGAGCGAGGGCGATATTCAGATAGTTACCGCAAACGCAACCCTCTATATTCCGCTTTCCGACGTTGTTGACAGCGAAAAGGAGATAGCAAGACTTACAAAGGAGAAGGAAAAGCTCCTTTCCGAGATAGATAGAATTGAGCGTAAGCTTTCAAACGAAGGCTTCGTTGCGAAGGCTCCCGCCGCGGTTATCGAGGGCGAAAAGGAAAAGCTTAGCAAGTACAGAGATATGCTTAACGCAACCGAAAACGCACTTAAGCAGTTTATTTAAAATAAAACAAAAGGATATGCAAAACACTGCATATCCTTTTGTTTGTGTAAACGAAAACACCGCCATAGTGGCGGGGTTCCATGTAGGCTTTGCCGATAAGCAGAAAGCAAATAAAAAGTCAGCGCAGAATGTTCTCATGTCAAAGGCTCCCTTGTGTAAAGGGAGCTGTCAGCGCTGGGGTCCCGAAAACGAACAAGGTGAGTTTTTGGGGTTCAAGCTAAGCTGACTGAGGGATTGTGTAGCACTGATTTTTTGTTTTTACAATCCCTCCGTCATTTTCTTATGAAAATGCCACCTCCCTTTACACAAGGGAGGCTTGGTTTTAGTAGCGGGTTTACGTAATAATTTAGTGGCTGGCAGGCCAATTCAAAACGCACTTGTGCGTAGCCAGTAACGTTTAGGGCTATGCCCGAAACTGAAATACCCCCCGTTATAGGGGGGGATTTTTATTGTGTAAACGAAAACCACGCGATAGTCGCGTGGTTCAAAAGAGGCTATAGCCGATGAGTAGAAAGCAGATAAAAAGATAAGTGTAAATCTTTTTGTGTGAAAGGCTCCCTCTGGGAGGGAGCTGTCAGCGAAGC
>JAZRDX010000121.1:0-4388 GCA_045660565.1 Eubacteriales bacterium | reverse complement strand
GGTAAGCGATTCTCGGCATGTTGATGGTAACAACTCCGATAGAACCGGTGCTTTCGCCGGATCCGAAGAAGCCTCCGGTCTTTTTGCGGAGCTCACGAAGGTCAAGGCGGAGACGGCAGCACATAGAACGAACGTCGCTCGGCGGCATATCGCTGTTAATGTAGTTAGAGAAGTAAGGAGTACCGTATTTCCCGGTCATCTCAAACAGAAGCTTGTTGTTTTCCGTGGGAGACCAGTCGAAATCGCGGGTGATGGAGTAGGTCGGGATAGGATACTGGAAGCCGCGTCCGTTAGCGTCTCCCTCAATCATAATCTCGATGAACGCCTTGTTGATAACCGCCATTTCCTCCTGGCAGTCGCCGTAGGTGAAGTCCATTTCCTTTCCGCCTACTATCGCGGGAAGATCCTTAAGGTCTGCGGGAACGGTCCAGTCAAGAGTGATGTTGGAGAAGGGAGCCTGAGTACCCCAACGGGAAGGAGTGTTTACTCCGTAAATGAAGGACTGAATGCACTGCTTTACCTCTTTGTAGGAAAGGTTATCTACCTTTACAAAGGGAGCGAGGTAGGTGTCAAAGGAGGAGAATGCCTGAGCGCCTGCCCACTCGTTCTGCATAATTCCGAGGAAGTTTACCATCTGGTTGCAGAGGGTGGAGAGGTGTCCTGCGGGGGAAGATGTGATCTTTCCGGGAACTCCGCCGAGACCTTCCTTTATAAGCTGCTTAAGGCTCCAACCTGCGCAGTAGCCGGTAAGCATGGAAAGGTCGTGAATGTGAATATCGCAGTTACGGTGAGCCTTTGCTATCTCCTCGTCGTATATCTCGGTGAGCCAGTAGTTAGCCGTTATAGCTCCGGAGTTGGAGAGGATAAGACCTCCGACGGAGTAGGTAACGGTGGAGTTTTCCTTTACGCGCCAGTCGAGAACGTTAACGTAGTTGTTAACGGTTTCCTTGTAGTCAAGGTAGGTGGATTTGAGGTTACGGAGCTTTTCTCTCTGCTTACGGTAGAGAATGTAAGCCTTTGCAACAGCTTCGTATCCGCCGCGTGAAAGAACTGCCTCAACGCTGTCCTGTATATCCTCAACGGCAACGTGTCCGTCCTTTATTTTGGGAAGAAAATCTGCGGAAACCTTAAGTGCGAGGAAGTCGATTATATTATCGGTATATTCGGTATTCGTAGCCTCGAAAGCCTTTTTCATAGCCTCCGCAATTTTTACGATGTCAAATTCAGCTATTTTTCCGTCTCTTTTAATAATCTTGTACATTTTTTACTCTCCTTTATCTTAGTATACATTTATATATTTATTTTTATTAAAAACTATGTAAATGCTCGCGGTAAAAATTTCTGCGGTATCCGTGCTACACTCCGCGAAGTGTAACCGACGGAACGTAAGGTCGTATGGCATCGGCGAGCTTTTCCATTTCCTCTTTGCTGAACTCCGAAAGCCCATCGGCAGAAAGAAGATTTCCCGAATCCTTGAACTGCTGGAGATAGTACTCCTTTGCGCCCTCTATCCATTTTGCCGCTTCAACAAGGCTTTCCTCCGTGTGTATGCCTTTTACAACGGTCGTGCGGAACTCATAATCAATGCCGGAGTTCATTAATAGGTTTTTTGAACGTTCGAGCTTTGAAAAATCAACGTTTACGTCTCCTATTGCCCTTCCGTACTCGGCAGGACTGTTTTTCACGTCCATAGCCACGCGGTCGATAAGCTTTTCGTTTATTGCTTTTTCAAGAATATCCGGAAAGGAGCCGTTTGTGTCAAGCTTTATCTTGTAGCCAAGTGCTCTAACCTTTTCGAAAAGGGAAAGAATGTCGGCGTGCAGAAGCGGCTCGCCGCCTGTGAAAACCACGCCCTCTACTATACCCACGCGCTTTTTCAAAAATGATAAAAGCGAGTCTTCGTCAAGTGTTTCGCCGCCTGCCCCAGGTAAAACCAGCGAGGCGTTATGGCAGAACGGGCAACGGAAGTTGCATCCGCTTGTAAAAACGGTACAGGCAACGGTTCCCGGAAAGTCGAGAAGTGTGAGCTTTTGCAGTCCTGAAAGCATTGATTTTTCGCGTCCTTTCCAAAAAGGGCGTTTCCCCTTTTTAAAGATAAAAATCCGAAATAAAAACGCCTTTTTTCTGGGAAAGGGCGATTTGTATGTATTATAGCATATATTGTGGTTTTTGTCAAGAGGAAAATCAATATATTGTATTTTTGAAAAATTTACAACTATATCAATTTAGCAAGAAATGGCGTATAAATCACTCGGATTTTGTCCGTCGTTTTAATGTCGAAAAAGGGCGATTTTACGCATTGTATATGGACTTTCGACGGTTTTAACAGATAGTAGTCAAGAGGTAAAAAATTTTATTCGACAACAAAAATTAACGCATAAAAATTTTTTTGAAATAGAAAAATTAACATATTTGTGGTATGATATATACGTAAAGACGCGAAACAAAAAAATCTACGCGCGTATTTATATATAATGTAGAAATTAGCGTAAAACAAGCTTTGGAGAATGATATGATAGGTAAAGAGGATTTAAAATACGATATGCAGCCGTGCTGCGACGGAAACGTAGATAACAAAAATAAGGGCAGACGCATCGACGTAAGACGTATTATCGAGAAGCTCGACAGTCTTTTCGATAAAAATGATCTGCCCGCTGCCGGACGGCTTCTTGAATACTGGAAAAGCGAAGCGCGGCTTTACGGGGACCTTTCGGGAGAGCTGTCTGTCGTCAGCGAAATGATAGGCTATTACCGTAAAACCCTTGAAAAAGAAAAAGCGCTTGCTGCCGTTTCAAGAGCTTTGGAGCTTATAGAGGAGCTGAAAAACGAAAATACCGTTTCCGCGGCTACCGTTTATCTTAACGCTGCGACAACGCTTAAGGCGTTTGGGAAAGCTGGTGAGGCTATGCCGCTTTACGAAAAGACCTATAACATATATAAGGAAAATCTAGACGGCAGCGATCCGCGCTTTGGCGGCTTTTATAATAACGTCGGACTTGCCCTTACCGATATAGGAGAAAAGGAAAAAGCCGAAAAAGCCTATAAAGCGGCAATTTCGGTTATGTTGAAAAAGGACGGCGGAAAGGCTGAAGCGGCGATAACATACGTAAATCTTGCGCACCTTTACGAAACTGACGGAAGAAGCGCCGATATTGAAAACGCGCTTGATACTGCGACGGCTCTTCTTGAAAGCAGTGAGCTTCCGCATAACGGCTACTACGCATTCGTGCTTTCGAAATGCGCGCCGTCTATGAGATATTTCGGTAGAGAAGAGACTGCGGAAAAAATGGAAGGGCTGGTTAAAGAGATATATGAAAGGGCTTGAGCTTGCCGCGGGCTATTATAACGAATACGGCAAAAGAATGATAGAGGAAGAATTTGCCGAATATGCGGATAGAATTGCAGTAGGACTTGTCGGAGAAGGCTCGGAATGTCTCGGATATGACGATGAAATCTCGAAAGACCACGATTTTGAGCCGGGATTTTGTCTCTGGATTACCGAGGAGGACGAAAGAAAATTCGGCTTTAAGCTTGAAAGAGCGTACGCAAGGCTTCCAAAGGAGTTTATGGGATATAAACGCGAAAGACTTTCGCCGGTGGGTGGAGCGAGACACGGTGTTTTTACCGTAGGCGAGTTTTACCGTAAGCTTATCGGAACGGAAAAAGCTCCTTTTTCTCCCGAAGAGTGGGAAAGTATACCGCCGCATAGACTTCTGGCGGCAACAAACGGATGCGTTTTCCGTGATGACCTCGGTGTTTTTTCCGAAATAAGAGAAACGCTGAAAAAGGGTTACCCCGAATCGGTTCGCAGAAAAAAGCTATTCGACCACCTTCTCACAATGGCGCAGGCAGGGCAGTATAACTATGAAAGATGCGTGAAAAGGGGAGATCGAGGGGCGGCGTTTCTTACTCTTTCCGAGTTTGTAAAGAGCGCTATCTCGGTTATCTATCTGCTTAATAACCGCTACGAGCCTTTTTATAAATGGGCTTTCAGAGGAATGAGAGAGCTACCTATTCTTTCTGCACTTGAAAAGCCGCTTACCGAGCTTCTGCAAAGCGGCGAAGAAAGAGCGGGTGGGCTTATTGAAGAAATTTCTGAAAAAATTTCGGCAGAGCTTGTCGCAGAGGGACTAAGCAGCGTAAATGGCAGTACACTCCATGCCCATGCGTATTCCGTCATAGAAAACGGAAGAAAATACAGATTTTAAAAGAAAACAAAAAGCGGTCGGTTACCGAAAACCGATCGCTTTTTGTGTAAACGAAAACCACGCGATAGTCGCGTGGTTCAAAAGAGGCTATAGCCGATGAGTAGAAAGCAGATAAAAAGATAAGTGTAAATCTTTTTGTGTGAAAGGCTCCCTCTGGGAGGGAGCTGTCAGCGAAGCTGA
>JAZRDX010000120.1:0-5889 GCA_045660565.1 Eubacteriales bacterium | reverse complement strand
GAACAAGATCTGCAGGCGGAGCAAGATGGACAACATCCCCATTGCTGTTGATTATGCCAACTCCCTGCGACCTTACATTGCCACACTCATCAACAAGCCCCTTCATCATTACACCATGAACTCTCTCCAAGTCTTGAACTGAATATGGGTTTACATCGTCAAGCAGTTTGTATGCCTCAAAAGCATTTTTGACTGCCACTATGTCATCTTTGGGACCTAAAACACGTTTTCCCTCGATAACTGCAGTGACCTGTTGAAGTGACAATGTGTTGTTTTCTATTGCAAGCGACGAGTGGATTGACTTTATTCTGCTTGTCTTACGGAGTCGTGGTAACTTGTCAAGGTCATTGACGTTTTTCAATTCGCCCAAAAGCTCCATAATGTCAGATGTCATAGACAGCATTTCGTCAGTTATTTCATAAGGTGGTATATATTTCTCCATAGCCTTTCTCCTATTGATATATTATATCACGACACAAACAATGTCAATCATCTTACACGAAATCTTGCACGATTTCTTGCACGATTGATAATGTATGTTGCTCTTTATCGGCTTCCGTAAGGCATTTATATTTCGCTTGCTCATTTCGTCATTGCTCTGCAATGCCACCTTCCTCCCGGAGGAAGGCTTTTGTTAGTAACCCGTTGACGGGTGGCTTGTTGTCCTTTGCATGGCTGGCAGGCCAATTCAAAACGCACTTGTGCGTAGCCAGTAACGTTTAGGGCTATGCCCGAAACTGAAATCCCCCCCGTTATACGGGGGGATTTTTATTTGTAAACCGTTAAACACTAATGAATTTTATTTTTTGAAACAATTATTCTTCGAAGGCTTCTTCTGCTTTTTTTCTGTCAATCTGCTCCTTAAGCATCATATCCTTGACCTTCATAAGGCGCACCGTGTTGCCTCTTTCGTTTTCGTCAAGCTTCATGGTTATACGCTTTATTCCCGCCTCGTACTGCGGTATCATGATGTACTCAAGGGCGTTTACGCGTCTCCTCGTTTTTTCAATCTCATCAGCAAGCATCTGAACCGTCTTTTCCTTTTCGGCAAGCAGAAGCATCTTCGGAAGCAGCGCGTCTACCTCCAAAACGGCGGAGTCAAGCGCGCCCGAGGTGAACGCAAAGCCGTAGTTAAGCGCGCGTGCGGTGGTTGTTTCTTTTTCGTAGGAGTAAGAAGGAACGTTTATATTCATTACCGAGCGGTATTTTACGAACAGCTCGCCCTCGCTGACAGGCAGCATAAGTGATTCCTCAAGAACCTCCGGGGAGGTTACAGCGGAAGCAAGTGAAAACGAGGAATTAATACGCTGTACTGCGTCCTCTACCTCTTTGCGAAGCTCACCCGTGCCTCTTACTATCTCAAGAAAAATCCGCATCATTTCGTCTCGCTTATCTTTAAGCAGCTTGTGGCCTCGCCTTGCCGTCGCAAGACGTGCTTTCAGCTTTTTAAGCTCCATTCTCGTCGGATTTACGTGAATTTCTGCCATTTTCTCGGCGTCCTTTCGGTGTTTTTAGTTGGTATTGACTGTGTTAAAATCAAGCGCTTAGTCCTTCCAATATTTCGCAAGTATTTTCGGCTTTATTCTCTTAAGCTCACTTTTCGGGAAGATTTTAAGCAGCTTCCAGCCAAGGTCAAGCGTTTCCTCAATGCTTCTGTTTTCGTAGAAGCCCTGATTAATATATTCCTTTTCGAAGCTGTCGGCAAATTTTGCGTAAAGTCTCTCTATCGGAGTAAGCGCCGACTCTCCGAGAACAACCATAAGCTCCTTTGCTTCCTTGCCTCTTGCGTAGCTTGAGAAAAGCTGGTTCATTATACCGCTGTGGTCGTCTCTCGTCTTTCCTTCTCCGATACCCTTGTCCTTAAGTCTCGAAAGAGACGGAAGAACGTCAACGGGGGGCATGTATCCTTTTTTGTAAAGCTCTCGCGAAAGAATTATCTGTCCCTCGGTTATATAACCGGTAAGGTCGGGAATGGGGTGGGTTTTATCGTCCTCAGGCATAGTTAAAATCGGTATCATGGTGATAGAACCGCCTACGTCAAGCTTTCTGCCCGCTCTTTCGTACATTGTAGCAAGGTCGGTGTAAAGGTATCCGGGGTAGCCTCGTCTGCCTGGAACCTCTTTTCTTGCCGCCGAAACCTCACGCAGTGCCTCTGCGTAGTTTGTTATGTCGGTTATTATAACAAGAACGTGCATATCCTTTTCGAACGCGAGATATTCCGCGGCGGTAAGCGCCATACGGGGTGTCGTAATTCTCTCTATTGCCGAGTCGGACGCAAGGTTGATAAAGAGAACCGTCCTGTCTATCGCACCTGTTTTCTTAAAATCGGTAATGAAGAAATCTGCCTCCTCAAAGGTTATGCCGACAGCCGCGAAAACGACCGCGAACTTGTCGTCCTTGCCTCTTACCTTAGCCTGACGCGCTATCTGTGCAGCAATATTGGCGTGAGGAAGTCCCGATGCCGAGAAGATAGGAAGCTTCTGTCCTCTTACAAGGGTGTTAAGTCCGTCTATCGTCGATATTCCCGTCTGTATAAACTCCGACGGATAATTTCTCGCCGCAGGGTTTATCGGGGTACCGTTTATGTCCATCATTTTTTCCGGAATAAGTCTCGGACCGTTGTCGATAGGCTCACCCATACCGCTGAAAACTCTGCCGAGCATATCGCCAGAAACACCGAGCTGAACTCCGTGTCCCGCAAAACGCACCTTGCTCGTCGCAAGATTAAGTCCCGCCGCGCTGTCGAAAAGCTGTACGAGCACGTTATTTCCGTTTACCTCTATAACGCGGCAACGGCGCACGCTTCCGTCTTCAAGCTCGATCTCCCCGAGCTCGTCGTACTTAACGCCGTCAACGCGGCGAACAAGCATAAGCGGTCCCGCGACTTCTTCTATTGTTTTATATTCTTTTATCATACTGTTTCACCTTATTTCTAAGCCTTATACCGTTTCCTCGTTCAGAGCTGTAAGCTCGTCAATCAGCTCTTTTTCTATTGCCGTAAACTCTTCTTCATACTCCGCGATAGGTATCATTTTCGCTCTGCCTATTTTTTCTCTTACGGGCAGGGTGCTTATTTTTTCAATATCCGCGCCCTTGTTTATCGCCTCGGTGCCCTTACGGTAGAATGAGAGGATAAGCTCAAGAAGCCCGTACTGCTTTTCAAGAGGGCAGTAGCTGTCGTCGGGATCCATAGCGTCCTGCTGTAAAAAGTCCTCGCGTATAGAACGCGCCGCCTCCATAATAAGTCTGTCGGAGGGGGAGAGCGCATCCATGCCGACAAGCTTTACTATTTCGTCAAGGCTTGTTTCAAGCTGGAGAAGCTTTGCCGCCTCGGTGCGGTTTTCGCTCCATTTTGCGTTTATCTCTTTTTCGTACCACGGGGCTAGTCTGTCCTGATAGAGTGAATAGGAGTTAAGCCAGTTTATAGCAGGGAAATGACGTCTGTACGCAAGTGATGAATCAAGCCCCCAGAACACCTTTACAATACGGAGGGTTGCCTGAGTTACAGGCTCGGAAAGGTCTCCTCCGGGAGGAGAAACCGCTCCTATTGCGGAAAGCGCACCTATCCTTCCGTCTCCGCCGATGCATTTAACGGTTCCCGCTCTTTCATAGAACTGCGCAAGACGGGAGGGAAGATATGCGGGGTAGCCTTCCTCTCCGGGCATTTCTTCAAGACGGCCCGACATCTCGCGAAGCGCCTCCGCCCAACGGGAGGAGGAGTCGGCTATTATCGCGACGCTCATACCCATATCACGGAAGTATTCCGCAATGGTTATACCTGTGTAAATCGACGCCTCTCTTGCCGCAACCGGCATGTCCGAGGTGTTTGCGATAAGAACGGTTCTTTCCATAAGAGACTTTCCGGTCTTAGGATCCTTAAGCTCGGGAAACTCTCTTAAAACGTCTGTCATCTCATTACCGCGCTCACCGCACCCGACGTAAATAACGATGTCAACGTCCGAATATTTCGCTATCTGGTGCTGGGTTACCGTCTTGCCCGAGCCGAAAGGTCCGGGAATACACGCCGTACCGCCCTTTGCAATCGGGAATAAAGTGTCAATAATGCGCTGTCCCGTTAACATCGGTGTATTCGGGGGCAGCTTTTCTGCATAGGGACGGGGGATACGTACGGGCCATTTCTGCATAAGCGTAAGCTCTTTTATTTCACCCTTATCGGTGCGTAGCCTTGCAACGCAGTCGGTTACCTTAAAGTCTCCCGAGTTAATTTCAATTATCTCCCCCTGCATTTTCGGGGGAACCATAATTTTGTGGGTTATTATGTCGGTCTCTTTAACCGTACCTATCACGGAGCCGCCGCGAACCTTGTCTCCAACCTTTGCCGTAGCCTCGAATTTCCAGAGCTTTTCTCTGTCAAGCGCAGGCTCATCGACACCCCTTAAAAGGTTAGAGCCGTATATCATTCGGAGCTTTTCAAGCGGGCGCTGTATTCCGTCGTAGATGTTGGTTAGAAGACCCGGGCCGAGCTCAACGGAAAGCGGCTCACCGGTGGAAGCTATATCGTCTCCGCGTCCTATTCCCGCAGTTTCCTCGTATACCTGTACGGAGGCTCTGTCTCCGTGTATTTCTATTATTTCGCCTATAAGCTTCTGTTTTCCGACCAGAACAACGTCAAACATATTTGCGTTTCTCATTCCCTCTGCTATAACCAGAGGACCGGAAACCTTGACGCTCTTTCCTATAACTTTGTTTTCCATATTAAGAAGCTTCCTTTCATTTGCCTAAAATATCCATTCCGACCGCGCGCTCGCAGGCGGTTTTAAGTGAGTTCATTCCGTACCCCGTTTTACCGAGCGCAGACGGAACGGTTATTATCGCGGGGATAGGTTTATCCTTAAACTTATCCGTTTCCTCGGACAGAGCCTCTGCAAAGTCCTCGGTTATAAATATGATGGCGCAGCTTTCCTCGGAAAGCTTTTTAAGTCCCGCTTTGGCTCCTTCGGCGTTTTCTGCCGAAAAAATCTCAAAGCCGGTAGCCTTGTAGCACTTTACGCTTTCCTCTCTGCCTATAATTCCTATTTTATACATAGCTTTCACTTAGCCTTTCGAAAAGCGCTTCGGGTTTTACCGAAAGCTTTTTACCCGCAATTAAAATCCTGATATTTTTAACCTGTGCCTCGGTAGCCGCTATATACGAGGCGACGACCTCCGCGCCTGACTGAATGGATTTTGCGGTTTTAATAAAATCAAAGTAAATTTTATCAGTAGCTCTTTCCAGCTCGGTAAGACTCATTTCACCGCTTGAAATTACCTCTGTCAGCTTTTCGTAGCGACCGCCCTTAAGAGCGGATATAAGCGTCTCGGTGCCGTTTTCAAACACGCTTTGGAACACGGAGAGCTTAAGCGTACCGCCGTCAACGTACGCGTTTTCGAAAAGAGAAACGCCTCCGTTCATTTTGATTATTCTTACCGCGGTCAAGATGTTTACAGTATCCGCTTTTATCTCAAGCAGACGGTGGAAAAATTCGATAGGATTTTCCGAAACGGAGTAAGCCATATCGAGATACAGCGCGCGGTCAAGCATTAAATCGATTACCTGCGGATTTCTCGTTTTTGCAAATTCCTCGATAGCACGCTCCGCCGCCTCTGCCATATTTAACGGAAAGACGGAGAAGTCTCTCTTAAGCACCGCTTCCGTTACGCTTTCCGTCGGTACTGTGCCGTAGGGGAGAAGCATTTCCTCTGCGCTTATACCCTTTTCGGCGCATTTAAGCGCCGTCTTAAGGTTAATACAGTCGTACGGATATGTGAAAAAGGTGAAGAGTTCCGGCACGGGAACACTTTTCAGAACATCGAGATACGCGACGTCAAGTAGCTCTTTTAAGCCTTTTTCAAAGCTTTTTTCACCGAAACGCCCGTTTTCGCAGCTGA
>JAZRDX010000119.1:0-6250 GCA_045660565.1 Eubacteriales bacterium | reverse complement strand
TGTAAAGGTAGATAACCTTTCCTACAAAGAGGTAAAGCAGTGCATTCAGTCCTTCATTTACGGAGTAAACACTCCTTCCCGTTGGGGTACTCAGGCTCCCTTCTCCAACATCACTCTCGACTGGACCGTTCCCGCTGACCTCGCAGAGCTCAACTGTATCGTAGGCGGCAAGGAAATGCCCTTCAAGTACAAGGATTGTAAGAAGGAAATGGATATGGTCAACAAGGCGTTCATCGAAACGATGATCGACGGCGACGCTAACGGACGCGGATTCCAGTATCCTATCCCGACCTACTCCATCTCCCGCGATTTCGACTGGTCTCCTACGGAAAACAACAAGCTTCTCTTTGAGATGACTGCGAAATACGGTACTCCCTACTTCTCTAACTACATTAACAGCGATATGCAGCCGAGCGACGTTCGTTCTATGTGCTGCCGTCTCCGCCTTGACCTTCGTGAGCTCCGCAAAAAGACGGGTGGCTTCTTCGGTTCGGGAGAGAGCACCGGTTCTATCGGAGTTGGTACCATCAATATGCCGAGAATCGCTTACCTTGCAGATAGCGAGGAGGACTTCTACAACCGTCTTGATAAGATTATGGACATCTCCGCTCGTTCCCTTAAGATTAAGAGAACGGTTATCACCAAGCTTCTTAACGAGGGCCTTTATCCTTACACCAAGCGTTACCTTGCTTCTCTTGACAACCACTTCTCCACTATCGGTCTTGTAGGTATGAACGAGGCGGGACTTAACGCTAAGTGGATCAAGAAGGATATGACCAGCACCGAGTGTCAGGAGTTCACCAAGAACGTTCTTAACCACATGAGAGACCGTCTCTCCGACTATCAGGAGCAGTACGGCGACCTCTACAACCTTGAAGCAACCCCCGCTGAGTCCACCTCTTACCGTCTTGCCAAGCACGACGTTGAGCAGTTCGGCGACATTATCACCGCTTCCGAGGCAGGCGGCTCTCCCTACTACACCAACAGTAGCCACCTCCCGGTTTCCTACACCGACGACATCTTCACCGCTCTTGACATTCAGGACGAGCTTCAGACTCTTTACACCTCCGGAACGGTATTCCACGCGTTCCTCGGTGAAAAGCTCCCCGATTGGGAAGCAGCCGCAAAGCTTGTACGCAAGATTGCTGAAAACTACCGTCTCCCCTACTACACCATGTCTCCTACCTACTCGGTATGTAAGAACCACGGCTACCTTAACGGCGAGCAGTTCACCTGTCCCGAGTGCGGAGAAGCGGCAGAGGTTTACAGCCGTATCACCGGTTACTACCGTCCCGTTCAGAACTGGAACGCAGGTAAGACTCAGGAGTACAAGGAGCGTCTCGAATACAACATTGAGACCAGCGTTTTAACTCACGGTGCTCCTACCGAAGCTGCTCCCAAGGCTGAAGAAACCGAGAAGCCTCTCCTTGCTGACGGAAGCTACCTCTTCGCTTCGGCAACCTGCCCCAACTGCAAAATAGCGTACTCTCTCCTTGAAAAAGCGGGATATGCTTACGAAAAGATTTTAGCCTCCGATAACGCAGAGCTTACCAATGCTCTCGGCATAAAGCAGGCTCCTACCATGGTTGTTGTCAGCGGCGGAAACATCGAGAAGTTTGCCGGCGTAGGCGCAATCAAGGGTTATATCGAAAAGAAATAAGCTTTTTATTCAAACAAAATTTAAATAAAACAAAACGGTGCGTATAGGCTTAGCTTTTACGCACCGTTATTCCCCAAAAAGGAAGGATTATTATTATGTACGATATAATTGTTATTGGCGGAGGTCCCGCAGGTCTTACCGCCGCTATATACGGACGTCGCGGCGGAAAAACTGTCGCAGTTATTGAAAAAGCAACCTTTGGCGGTCAGATTACCTACTCACCGAAGGTTGAGAACATTCCCGGATTTGCTTCGGTTACCGGAAACGAATTTGCGGAAAAGCTTGTCGATCAGGCTATCGAGCAGGGCGTTGTATTTGAATACTGCGAGGCTCTTGAAATCAAAAACGGAGAGATAAAAACCGTAGTTACCGATTCGGGTGAAATTGAGGGAAAAACGGTTATTATCGCGACGGGCGCAAAGCACCGCCGTCTCGGTCTTCCAAAGGAGGAGGATTTTATCGGCGACGGTATCTCCTTCTGTGCTGTCTGCGACGGAGCGTTCTTCAAGGACAAGGACGTTGCGGTAATCGGTGGCGGAAACTCCGCGCTTCAGGAGGCTCTCGAGCTTTCGGAGCTGTGCAAGTCGGTTCACGTCATTCAGAACCTTGATTTTCTTACCGGCGAGGCGGCGCTCCAGACGCTGATTAACGAAAAGGCGAACATCAAGGTTACATTAGGCGCGACCGTTGACTCCCTTCTCGGCGACAAGGCTTTCGAGGGAATTGTAATAAACACGGGGGACGGAAAAGAGACCTTAAAGCTTGACGGAATGTTTATCGCGATAGGACTTGTTCCTCAGAACGAGGCATTTGCATCGCTTCTTAAGCTTGACAGCTACGGCTACGCCGACAGCGGCGAGGACTGTCTTACCGTAACCGACGGTATCTTTGTTGCGGGCGACTGCCGCAGAAAGAAAATACGTCAGGTAGCGACCGCAGCGGGCGACGGAGCGGTTGCGGCTCTTGCGGCTTGCGCATATCTTGGACATTAACCGGGGGAGCCCCCGGTGGCGTATAGCCGTGATATGAAATTTGTGCAAACATATGCTGTTTTGCAAGACCATCGGTTAAAAGCGGGAGGGGAAAAACCCTCCCCTACTTTTTATGGATACACCGTAAAAAAAGCGGCGGGAGCAAGCCCCCGCCCTACAAGTTGTTTAGCCTGTACTATTTTGAGCAATTTAAAATTTTTATAGCGGGAGGATAATATCCTCCCCTACGGTTTTTCTAGATACAACAAAAAAGGAGCAGAATTCTGCTCCTATCTTTTTTACTGTATTTTGTTTGCTTCCGGCACGCCTTCAGCAGCTTTCGCAGTCGCACTTACGTTTTCCGTCCCGTTCTTAGTCTCTGCTTCCGTGTTTTCCGCCGCTACGTTCTCCGTTACAGCACCGTCTGTCGCTGCTCCTTCCTCCGTTTTGACGCTGTTTTCCGCGCTTTCTGCAGTTTCCTCAGATGTCTCGGCAGCCGTCTCTTTTTCCTTCTTTTTCTTCTCCTTTATCGGCTTACCCGCGTTCGGATCGAAGTTATCCTCGAAAAAGCCTGCGTTAAGGTAGCTGCGCTTTAAGTATTCCGCGTTTTCGTCAAAGTCGTATTTAAGTCTGTGACGCATAGACTCAACGCCTATTCTGTCCTCGTACACAACTCTCATAAAAAATCCCGAGCGTTCAAGATTTACGTTTGTTCTGCCGTCTCCGTCAACAACAATCTCGCTCGACGGAAGGTCGCGCACCGTTTTCCAGTCGCTTATGACCGTCAGCGAATCAATAAGCGAATCGACTGCGGTAAGGTTATCAAATTTTCCCGCCGCAATACGCTTTCTCTGCTTCTGTCCGTTTCCAAGCTTAAAAAAAAGCGAGAAAAAGAGGGCTGCGGAAAAGCCTACAGTTAAAATCGTGGGAACGAGGGCTGTCGTATCGGATTTTACGACAAAGTCGTAAATATACTTACCCGACGCCACAAGAAACGGCAAAAGGGCGCTGAAAATTATAATAAAATTGTACTTGCTTTCGCGTCTGCTCTTATTATAAGCTATTTTGGAGAGACAGGAGCCGCAGTAACGGCGGCGGATTATTCCGCACGCCTTTTCGGTACGCTCCCCGCCGTACATATTATCGTATTCAGTTTGTTTTTTACTTTTGGTTTCGGAAATCCAGTAATCCTTAATGAATTCTGCCGGCTCTCCGCACCTGCAAAGCTTTGATTTTTTTATCTCACTCATTCGTTTCTTCCTCTTCGGTTTCGCTGAACGTTATACCGTTTTCCTCGCAGAAATCCGCTGTTTTTTTGTAAAGAAGCTCTTTAGCGAACAGCTTCCATTCCTCTTTGTCTCCGTTTTCCTCTACGATACGCGCAAATTTCTTTGGACTACCCGCCGCTTTTCTGCTTTTTGCACCGTATTTTTCCTCACAGAAATCTGCCATTGCTTCCTTAAGATCATTTTCGGTAAGAGCCGGCAAAACGTAAAATGCGTCGGGGTTTTCAAGAAGCTCGATAGCGAGCATTATTCTTGCGTATTCCTCAGCCGAGCATTCTCTCGACATAGAAACAGTTCCCCAGACCTTTGCAATTCTCAGGTGCGCCTCGCGAAGCTCGAAAACCTCGGGGCTGTCCTTTTTCATAAACTGGAGACTAAGCGGACGGCGAAGCGAAACGAACTCCGCAAGAGCGTTGAGGGAGTCTACCTTTACCGTAACGGTAACCGCGGCTACATCACTCTCGTTGCTTTCATCGGAATTTTCGATTTCTTCTTCGTTTTTGAAATATTCCTCGGCGTCAAACTCACTGTCAAAGCCTTCATCCTCGTCTTCAGTTATACTCTCGTCTTTTTCTTCGTCAATTTCAAAATCATAACGGTCAAGATCTTTTTTTTCGTCTTCCTCGTTCCAAAGCTCGTCATCCTCATCGGAAAACTCACCCTCGTATTCGTATATATCTTCCTCGTTTTCGTCCTTATCCTTTTTCTTTTTATTCCAGAACATTATTATCCCCCGTTTCGCTGTCAGAAGCTTTTTATAAAATAAAAATAAAGTATACTATATCAAATTAAGTATAACATAACTGTATGCGTTTTGTCAATCGTGAGAAGTTAATTTTTTACCTCTTTTAATTTTTTTATATTTTTCAAAACTTTTTTCAAAAAACTATTGACAAACGGATTTTTTTGTAGTATAATATATATCGTTGAATGTGCGGGTGTAGTTCAATGGTAGAATCCCAGCCTTCCAAGCTGGTCGCGTGGGTTCGATTCCCATCACCCGCTCCAAAAAGTCCGAAAGCAAAAAGCTTTCGGACTTTTTTTGTTTTGAAATTCAATAGAATGCATTACCTACCGATAGGAAAAGGACAGAGACATTTTTGCGTTCTCTGCCCTTCTTTATACTATTATCCGATATAAACTTTACTTTCAGAAGTATTTTCTTCTTTTTGGGGATCAAATTCCGGAAAACAAAGCAAATAGTATTCACATTCGTCGCAACAACACTCAACACCTTCCTCCCCGTTGCCAAGACAAACGGCTGGTTCTCCGGGCATAAGCTCTACGTTGGTAATATCTGTTACCCTTTTTTGAATATTCTTGCTCATATATCCCCCATAAACATAAAAAGTGCGGCAACCGAAGTTACCGCACTGAAAAACGCAAACTCCAAGCTGTCGCCAAACGAACTTATACGCAGATAGGTATTTTCATACTACCAAACGGGAGTCGCATTTTTACCAAATGGATTCGTTTAATAGTATGGCTAAAAAGGGTATAATTATCCCATAAAGAAAAATATACCTATTGGTACGATTATTAAGTTCGTTTGGCATTATCATTATATCACATTTTTTTAGGTTTGTAAATAGATTTAGTGAAATTAAAATAATTCTATACCGCATCCCCGCAAAACTGTCCTTTAGAGAACGGCTCTAATTAAAGACCGATTTTTCGGACTTTTTATTTTTTTGTGCCTACCGCTAACCGAATACATATACTTAAAATGTAAACGCATAAAATCTCTCATAATGTATCATATATCCTTTATCTCCTTGACATTTTGTGTCTAAAATGATATAATTGACAAGGTTTTATTTTTTTGAGGGCAATAAAAAAGCTCTAAACACATAATAATATAATGAGAAACTTAAATATATCTATTTCGGAGGCAGAAAATGTCTGATTTCATAAAAACACAGTTTTCGTTTGACCACACTATTGCGGCAGGGATTTTTGAGGGTAAAACCTATCCTCACGAGGTTCTTCCCGAAATAAAGGATTTTATCTTAAAGCTCGGAGAAACCCTCCCGAGTGAGCTTTACGACAAAAAGGGAGACGGCATATGGATTGCAAAAAACGCAACCGTCGCTCCTACCGCATTTATCGGCGCTCCCTGTATAATTGACGAAAATGCGGAGGTTCGCCACTGCGCGTTTATCAGAGGCTCCGCTATCGTAGGTAAAAACGCTGTCGTTGGCAACAGCACCGAGCTTAAAAACGTTATTCTTTTCGATAACGTTCAGGTTCCTCATTACAACTACGTAGGAGACTCTATTCTCGGCTACAAATCGCACATGGGCGCAGGCTCGATAACCTCTAACGTAAAAAGC
>JAZRDX010000118.1:0-22950 GCA_045660565.1 Eubacteriales bacterium | reverse complement strand
ATATACCGACGAAAATAACAACTATTGGCGTGTTTACCGCTACGTAAACAATACCCATTCTTTAAACGGCGCAGATTCTCCCGAGGTTTTTGAAAAATCCGGCTACGCTTTCGGTAACTTTCAGAGGCTTCTCTCCGATTTTGACGCTTCGCTTCTTTACGAAACAATACCGAATTTCCACAACACCGTAAGCCGTTTAAACGATTTCAAAACTGCTCTTTCAAAAAATGCCGCGGGACGCAAGGACAGCATTCCGGACGACATTAAATTTGTTCTTGACCGCGAGGATAAATGCTCCTTTATTACCGAGGGTATAAAATCGGGAAAATTCCCGCTTCGCGTTACACACAACGATACAAAGCTGAATAACCTTCTCTGGGACGATGCAACGGGAAAATGCGTCTGCGTTATAGACCTTGACACCGTTATGCCCGGAAGCGTTCTTTATGATTTCGGAGACTCTATCCGCTTTGGTGCGTCAAGTGCCGCCGAGGACGAAACCGATCTTTCAAAGGTTTACGTATGTCTCGACAAATTCGAAGCCTACGTCAAGGGATTCATTGCGGGAACCAACGGAGCGCTTACCAAAGATGAGCTTGCCGCTTTCCCGATGGGCGCGTACATAATAACGCTTGAAACCGGAATACGCTTTTTGACCGACTATTTAAATGGAGACACCTATTTCAGGATTCATTATCCGAGCCACAACCTCGACCGCGCGAGAAACCAGTTTAAGCTGGTAAGGAGCATGGAAGAGCAGATGGATGAGATGAATAAAATAATGCAGAAACACATTTAAACGTCTATCCTAAATTACCAAAGCGTCGTTTCCACCGCTTATAAAGCTGTTTAATATAGGAAATCACCGTCCGCGTTACGCACAAGTATCGCGGACGGTTTTATTTTGACCGATTTTAAAAGGACTTTTCAGTATTACGCATCTGACACGCGCTCATTGCTTTTATTAAAGCGGTCTTTTTATTTACGTAACCGCCCATATTTACGCTGCAAATTTACCGCCTGCAAGCATAGAACCCTTTTTTCGGTAAAAAAACACGCTTTTTTCTTAATTTTTTTTAAAAAACTATTGACTTACAGGACTAAAAGGCTTATAATAATAAGGAATTATTAAATTTATATAACTTATCGGAGGTTATTAAAAATGAGCAGAGTATTTAATTTTTCGGCAGGTCCTTCCATGCTTCCCGTACCCGTTCTTGAAACGGCGGCAAGAGAGATGCTTGATTACAACGGCAGCGGTATGTCCGTTATGGAAATGAGCCACCGCTCACCCGTTTACGAAGCAATAATCAAGGAGGCTGAGGCAGGTCTTCGCAAGCTTATGAATATACCGGACAATTACAAGGTCCTTTTCATGCAGGGCGGCGCTTCCACCCAGTTCGCAGCAGTTCCGCTTAACCTTATCGGCAGAACCGGCAAGGCTGACTACGTTGTTTCCGGACAGTTCTCCGGCAAGGCATTCAAGGAAGCTCAGAAGCTCGGCTTCGACGTAAAGTCCATCGCGTCCTCCAAGGACACCAACTTTGACCGTATTCCCGTTATAACGAAGGATATGATCTCTCCCGACGCTTCCTACGTTCACATCTGCTTTAACAACACCATTTACGGAACCAAGTATTCCTACATTCCGGACACCGGAGACATTCCGCTTGTAGCCGATATGTCCTCCTGCATCATCTCCGAGCCTATCGACGTAACCAAGTTCGGCGTTATCTACGCAGGCGCTCAGAAGAACATGGCTCCCGCAGGTGTAACTCTCGTTATCGTTCGCGAGGATCTTCTCGGATACGCTAAGGAAGATATGCCCTCTATGCTCGATTGGAAGCTTATGGCTGACAACGATTCTATGTACAACACTCCCCCCTGCTACTCTATCTATGTAGCAAAGCTCGTTTACGACTGGATTCTCGGTCTCGCCGGCCTTGACAAGATGCAGGAAATGAACATAAAGAAGGCTATGTACCTCTACGACTACCTCGACAGCCAGGATTACTACATCGCCCCCGTTCAGAAGGACAGCCGTTCTCTTATGAACGTAACCTTCGTAACAGGAAGCGAAGAACTTGACAAGAAGTTCCCGAGCGAGGCTGCCAAGGCAGGACTTGTAAACCTTAAGGGACACAGAAGCGTAGGCGGTATGAGAGCTTCTATCTACAACGCTATGCCCTACGAAGGTGTTGTAAAGCTCGTTGACTTCATGAAGGAATTCGCAAAGAACAATCCCAAAAAGTAATTTTTGACGTTTCATCTATCTATTATATTAAACTATTTTCGGTTTTATCGGCATTTGACCGAAAACCTCCGTCTTTGCCGATAAAAACGTTACATTAAATTGAAAGGCATGGTTATTAGTTATGTATAATGTCCGTCTTATGAATAAAATCGCCAAGATCGGAACAGATAATTTCGATCCGGCAAAGTACACCGTAGCAGAAGAAATTGAAAATCCGAGCGCGCTTCTCGTTCGCTCTGCCGATCTTCACGAGTTCGACTTCCCCGCTTCCGTTAAAGCTGTTGCAAGAGCAGGCGCAGGTGTAAACAACATTCCGCTTGACAAGTGTGCAGACAACGGTATCGTTGTTTTCAATACTCCCGGCGCTAACGCAAACGGAGTTAAGGAGATAGTTCTCTCCGCGCTCTTCCTCGCATCCAGAGACATCGTCGGCGGAATCGAGTGGGCGAAAACCCTTAAGGGCGACGCTGATGCGGCAAAGAAGGTTGAAAAGGGAAAATCTCAGTTCGCAGGCTGTGAAATCCTCGGTAAAACTCTCGGTGTAATCGGACTTGGAGCTATCGGACGTCTCGTTGTTAACGCCGCCGACGCTCTCGGAATGAAGGTTGTCGGCTACGACCCTTACCTCTCCGACGCTGCAAAGGCTCTTCTTGCTCCCAACGTTGAAACCGTAGCAAGCTACGACGAAATTTACGCTGCCGCTGACTACGTAACCCTTCACATTCCGGCAACTGCCGAGACAAAGGGAATGTTTAACGCTTCTGTATTTGCTAAAATGAAGGACGGAGTTAAGCTTCTTAACTTCTCCCGTGCCGACCTGGTAAACAGTGCTGACGTTATAGCTGCGCTCGAAAGCGGCAAGGTTGCAAAGTACATAGTTGACTTCCCCACCGCCGAGATTATCGACGCTCACAAGAATATCGTTGCAATTCCTCACCTTGGAGCTTCCACCGAAGAATCCGAGGATAACTGCGCGGTTATGGCTGTAAAGCAGATCATAGATTACTTCGAAAACGGAAACCTTGTTAACGCTGTAACCTATCCTCGCCTTGTTCTTGACAGAAAGGGCGCAAACCGTATCTGCGTACTTTCCAAGGGTGCGGACGCCGCTAAGATAAGTGCCGCTGTTGGCGGATTCGTTCAGAGCGCAAACGCAGTTAAGGGCGCATACGGCTATGCTGTATACGATGTTGATGCTGTAAACGACGCGGCAGTTGAGGCTATAAAGGCTATCGACGGCGTTATAGCTGTTAACATTATATAATAAGGTAAAATACTTTAATCGCGCGGTCCACATACCGTCCGCCGGGTAGCACCCGGTGGCGAATAGCCGTGAGATGAAATTTGCGAAAACAAATCGGTTTCGCAAAGCATTTGGTGTAATACAGGAGGGTAAGCTTTTTTCAAAGGCTTACCCTCCCCTTACAAAGATATGTTCGACAGAAACCAAGAAAAGCAACAATTAAAATAGTTTCATATTATAAACTTCAAATTTTCCACTTTTTTTCAAAAAAGTATTGACAAAAGAAATTATTTGTGCTATAATACTTAAGTACAAAGAAGCAGAACTCTCCGTTCTCACCTGCGAAACATAGATTTACGTCGGGTTAATATTGAATATCCTTACTAAGGGTATCCTTGCGGTTGCGGAGAGATTTCTAAATCTTTACCGCATTTTTTATTTCATTGGGGGTGTTTTATTATCAAAGCCACAAACGGAAAAGAGCATGTAATTAATGAGGAAATCGATTTCGAACCGAGCAAAAACGTACGCGTAATCGGCGACGACGGAGAGCAGTTTGGTATACTTGCTTTCGGTACCGCGCTTGAAAAGGCGTATGATAAGGGACTTGACCTCGTTCTTATGAGCGCACAGGCTGATCCGCCTGTCTGCAAAATAATGGACTACGGTAAGTTCAAGTTTGACCGCGACAAGAAGGAAAAGGAAGCCAGAAAGAAACAGAAGGTTATTGAAATTAAAGAAATTCAGCTTACCTGCCTTATTGACACAAATGATTTCAACACCAAGGTTAACCATGCACGCCGTTTTCTGACCGACGGAAACAAGGTCAAGGTTATGGTAAAATTCAAAGGCCGCCAGATGTCTCGTCAAGATGTCGGCAAAGAACTTCTTGAACGCTTTCAGGAGGCTTGCAGCGATTTGGGTGCGCCCGAAAAAGCAGCGGTCCTTGATGGCAGAAATATGATAATGTTTATCGCTCCGGCAAAATCTGCCGCGGCAAAATGAAAGGAGTCTCAATTATGGGAAAAATCAAAACACACAGTGCTTCCGCAAAAAGATTTACTGTAACAAAAAGCGGAAAGGTAAAGCTCAACCACATGAATCGTCGCCACAAGCTCGGACTTAAAACCACCAAGCGCAAGAGAGCCCTCAGAAAAACCGGCTATCTCAGCGAGTCTATGGCTCCGAACATCAAAAAGCTCATCTCTCACTAATATCGGAAAGGTCAAGGAGGAATTTAAGTTATGGCAAGAGTTAAAGGCGCATTAATGACGCGTAAAAGAAGAAAGAAGATTTTAAAGGCTGCTAAGGGCTACTGGGGTGCAAAATCCAAGCATTTTAAGATGGCGAAACAGGCCATCATGAAGAGCGGAAACTATGCTTTCGCAGGCAGAAAGATGAAGAAGAGAGATTTCCGCAGACTTTGGATCACCAGAATCTCCTCTCAGGCAAAGGTAAACGGAATGAACTATTCCACCCTTATCAACGGTCTTAAGAAGGCAGGCATCGATCTTAACAGAAAGATGCTCTCCGAGATAGCTATCGCTGACGCAGCAGCATTCGCTGACCTCTGCGCAAAGGCTAAGGCTGCTCTCTAATTTTTGAAATCAAAACGGATAAACTTTCTTTCGGAGGTTTATCCGTTTTTTCTTTTTATTTTAAAATTACAAAAGAAATTTACCTTTTTTTAAGAAATTTTATTTTCTTTTTCAAAATTTATAAAGTATAATATACTATATTATATAATAAAATGGTAGATATATTTTATTAAATCAAAATACTGTGTATACGTTCGGTTATTTTCTGACGAACGGTATCAAACGGGGACTTATATGGAAATTCAAAGAATTACGTCGCGAAACAATGACTACATAAAAGAAATCGGCAAGCTTGCCGATAAAAAGCACAGAGAAAAAGCGGGCAAATTCTGCTTTGAGGGCAGAAAGCTTTTCGAGGAAGCGCTTAAAGAAAATATCCCTCTTGAGGCAGTGCTTATAACTGAAAACCGTCTTTCGGACTTTGAAGGCAAAGACTATCCCTTCCGCGTAATTTCGGTAAGTGCGGAGGTTTACGAAAAAATTTCTTACGAAAAATCGCCGGAGGGTATATTCTGTGTCTCAAAAGCTCTTGACAAATTACATATTTTATATATAATATATAAAGGAAGAGTTTCGGACTCCCCCATCGTTTTGCTTGACGGTATTCGCGATCCGGGAAATCTCGGTACGATTTTACGCGTCGCATCAGCATTTGGCTATGAAAAAGTTATATTAAGCGACGACTGTGCAGACGTCTACAATCCTAAAACTGTAAGAGCATCTATGGGCGCCGTTTTTCGTCAGCAAACCGCACGCGTAAGCGACCTTACCGCAACGGTTAGCGACCTCAAGGCTGCGGGATACAAAATTTACTCCGCAGCACTGGATAAAAATGCCGTTTCCGTAAAAAATATTAAGGCAGACAGTTCTGTCGCGTTTATAATCGGAAACGAAGGAAACGGAATAAGAAACGAGGTTATAGCAGCTTCAAGCGGCTCGGTTATAATACCTATGGAAGGCTGCACCGAATCACTTAACGCCGCCTCCGCCGCGTCTATACTGCTTTGGGAGCAATACAGAACGTTAAAATAGAGACCTCAAAAAGAATTTCGACGATATTTCTTATGAGCAGCTTTGATGTCCTGCCGTAAAAAACAGTTAAATATACATTAGGTAAAAATAAAGAAAGGAAAAAGATATGTACGACGTTCGTTACTGGTTATGGCTAAGTCTTATATTCGAAACAGGCTCGCCTCTTTGCGATGAGCTTTTAGGCGCGTTTAATCATAACCCGAAATCTGTCTACGAAGCAGACAAGACTGCCCTTTCTCCTTTTTGTAAAAATAACGACTATATTCTGTCGCAGCTTCTGGACAAACGTCTTAACAGGGTTTACGGCATTCTTGACTTTTGTCAAAAGGAAAACATAGGCATTTTAACTCCCGAAAGCCGTAACTTTCCGTCTTCTCTCCTAAAAATCCCCTCTCAGCCGCTTGTTCTTTACTACAAAGGCAGGCTTCCCGATTTTTCACGTTCCCTCGGCGTTGCCGTTGTCGGAACACGTAGCGTAACACCGTACGGAAGCTCATCGGCATATACGATCTCGCACGATCTTGCCTCTGCCGGAGCAATAGTAGTAAGCGGTATGGCTCTCGGCGCGGATACCGCCGCTCACCGCGGCGCACTTGACGCAGGCGGACACACCGTTGCTTTTTTAGGCTGCGGAATAGACATTATATACCCAAAAGATAACGCAAGGCTTATGCAGGAGATAATCTCCGTCGGTACCGTTATGACCGAGTACGCGCCGGGACTTAGACCTGAGGGCAGACATTTTCCGGTAAGAAACAGACTTATAAGCGGTGTATCAAACGCCGTTCTCGTAATTGAAGCTGCGGAAAAAAGCGGAGCGCTTATAACAGCGTCTCACGGACTAAGGCAGGGTAAGCTTATCTATGCCGTTCCCGGCAAGGTCGGTGAGCTTTCAAGTACGGGAACAAATCTTCTTATCCGGAACGGAGCAAAGATGGTTACCTCCGCAAATGACATTATTTCCGATTTTTCGGGACTTTATAAATTCAGGTTCAGTCAAGGTCAAAACACCGTAGTTAAAAACTCCCAAATCAAAGAACCTATACCCGAAACCAAAGGCGGCATCAGCTCTGACCTTAGCAGTGCTCCCGTTTACGAAGCTAAACCAAACCCCGCTGATTTAAGCAAGGATAATTTTAATAAACCAACGCCGGTTAACGGTACTTTCAGCACCACAAGCAGCGAAAACGGTGGATTTTTTAATAAACCGTCTACACCGAATAACGGCTTTGTTAAGGAACCCACCCCTGAAACGTTCAGAACCCACATACCAAACCGTCATCCCGAAAGACTCGTAGCCGCACAGCCGCGCCCAACCATTCTGTACAACGGAATGACCGAGGAGGAGGCTGCTGCCTCATATATGTCGATGGAAACGGAAAACGGCAGAAGACCTGCCTTTTATACACCGGATACCGGAAGAGTTTATCTTACCTATCCAAAGGAGCCTATGCCGGAGGACGGTTATCAGATAGCGCTTTCCGAGGAAGGTCTTAGAAATTTTGAAAAGCAGATGGCGACGAGTGCTACACCGGATTTTTCGGAAGCGGACAGTCTAACACCGACGTCGCCTTATAAAATAGAAAACGATCCCCTCAAGGCTGCCATGGATAAGAAGACAGAGAAAAAGAAAAGGCTGTCTTTTAAGCGAAGCAAATCGGAGGAGAGCGAAAAGCCATCAACGTCGGACAAAAAATCCCTGTCTGCGGACAAGAGCTCGGATAAGCTCCAAGCAAAAGCTCCCCCGAAGGCAAAGCCCACGGTAAGCTATGACGGCTTAAACGAAATGGAGAGTAAGGTTCTGAAATTCATTTTTGAAAAAGGCTCTGTCTCGGTAGACGGAATGGCATCTCTCGACATTCCCGTTTCTAAGCTTCTTGCAACGGTAACAATGCTTGAGATAAAACAGAAAATAACCCAAAAGCCCGGCGGTTATTTTGAAATCAAATAACAAGGCTAAGGCTTTGACACCTGCTAAAGCTAACCTATAAAAAGCACAGGTGCTTACGGGTACTTTTAAACAGTTTAAAATAATACATATATATACATTCGGAGGAATACAATGCCAAATTTAGTTATAGTTGAGTCCCCCTCAAAAGCAAATACGATAAAAAATTATCTCGGCGCGGGTTATAAGGTAGTAGCCTGCGAGGGACACGTAAGAGATCTTCCCAAAAGCAGCCTCGGTGTTGATATCGAAAACGGCTTTGCACCGCACTACATCAACATAAGAGGAAAAAGCGAGCTTATAGCGGCACTTAAAAAGGACGCGAAAAACGCAAATAAAATCTTTCTCGCAACCGACCCTGACCGCGAGGGCGAGGCAATCTCCTGGCATCTTGCGAGTGCTCTTAATATTCCGCTTGAAAATACTCGCCGCGTTTCTTTTAACGAAATAA
This sequence comes from Eubacteriales bacterium, assembly GCA_045660565.1. GTDB lineage: Bacteria > Bacillota > Clostridia > Oscillospirales > CAG-272 > SIG673. Next base: position 14,424 of record JAZRDX010000118.1, on the reverse strand, counting down.
CCAAAACCGCGGTTAAGGCAGCTATAAAATCTCCGAGAAAGATAGACGTTAATCTCGTTGATTCACAGCAGGCAAGACGTATTCTCGACCGTATAGTCGGATACAAGTTAAGTCCCTACCTTTGGAAAACCGTTAAGAGCGGTCTTTCCGCAGGACGCGTACAGTCGGTTGCCACAAAAATAATAGTTGAAAGAGAAAATGAGATAAAGAGCTTTATTCCCAAGGAATACTGGCTGCTTGACGCGACCTTTAAAAACAATGCTGTAAGAGCAAAGTTCTTCGGTCTTGCCGAGGATATGCTTAAAAAGGACTTAAATAACGAAAAAGAGACGTACAAGGTTATAGACGCTGTTAAAAACAGTCAGTTTAAGGTAATCTCCGTAAAACGCGCGGTTCGTCATAAAATGCCCGCTCCGCCCTTTAACACCGCTTCTATGCAGCAGGAGGCCGCTAAAAAGTTCGGTTTCCAGGCTCAGTACACAATGAGAATAGCGCAGGAGCTTTACGAAGGTGTAAACCTCGGCTCCGAAAACGGCGGTGTTCACGGTCTTATCACCTATATGCGTACCGACTCTCTCCGCGTATCCGACGAGGCGGCGCTTAACACAAAGAACTTTATAACCGAAAAATACGGAAAAGACTCCGTTCCTTCTCAAATAAGAGTTTACAAAACCCGTGAAAATTCTCAGGACGCTCACGAAGCTATCCGTCCCGCTGACGTAACGCTTGAGCCCGACAAAATACAGAAGCACCTTTCCTCCGGTCAGTATAAGCTTTACAAGCTCATCTGGAGCCGCTTTGTAGCAAGCCAGATGTCAAACGCCGAGCTTGACACGGTCGTAGCGGATATAAAATCCGATAAATATATATTCAGAACCAGCGGTTATTCCATAAAGAAGCTCGGATATATGGCTCTTTACGAGACCGACGACGGAGACGATGACGGAGAGAACAAACTTCCCGACCTTAAAGAAGGCGAGGTTCTTACACTTAATGAGCTTCTCCCCGTTCAGAAGTTTACCGAAGCTCCCCCGAGATACACCGAAGCAACCCTTATCAAATTCCTTGAGGAAAAGGGTATCGGACGTCCCTCGACCTATGCACCGATTATCACCACCATTATTTCAAGAGGATACGTAAAAAGAGATAAGCACAGTCTGCTCCCCACCGAGCTTGGAGATATAACTACCGCGCTCATGAACGACAATTTCCCGCATATAGTTGACTACACCTTTACCGCGGAAATGGAGGACAGTCTTGACGGAATTGCAGACGGCAAGTCAACCATGACCTCTGTTCTCAGCGGATTCTATAAAGATTTCGCAGTTAGTCTCGAAAATGCGGAAAAGGAGGCAAAAAACCTTTCAATTACCGTTCCCGAAGAGGAAACCGACATAATCTGCGACAAGTGCGGAAGCCGTATGGTAATCAAAAACGGCAGATACGGAAAATTTGCCGCCTGCCCGAACTACCCCGAATGTAAAAACACAAAGCCGCTTGAGGCTCCGAGCACCGAGAAGGCGGAGAGCGCCCCCGCAGAGGTTACCTCGCTTAAGTGCGAGAAGTGTGGCGGCAGTCTTGTAATAAGAAACGGCAGATACGGAAGCTTCTACGCATGTGAAAACTTCCCGAAATGTAAGTTTACAAAGCAGATTACAAAGGACACCGGAATTCCCTGCCCCGTCTGCTCGTCAAAGATAGTACTGAAAAAGGGTAAGAACAATTCAAGCTTTTACAGCTGTGAAAACTATAATCCCTGTACCTTCTCGACGTGGGATCAGCCTATAAGCAAAAAATGCCCCGACTGCGGCGGTCTGCTGCTTTTCAAGAAGAACAGAAAGACTGTTTACTGCTTTAGCGATAGCTGCGGCTTTAAGGCTCCGTCCGAGGGATACGTAAGCGAAGATGAGCAGAACGGTTAAGGTTATAGGCGCGGGACTTGCCGGCTCCGAGGCGGCTTTTCAGATAGCTGAATCCGGCGTTCCCGTAGAGCTTTACGAAATGAAGCCGAAAAAAAGAACCCCCGCTCACTCCTCGGACCTCTTTGGTGAGCTTGTATGCTCAAATTCCCTGCGCTCACTTCAGATTACAAATGCCGCCGGTATGTTAAAGGATGAGCTTCGTCTCCTTAACTCACTTATTATGAAGGCGGCTGACGCTTCCTCCGTTCCGGCGGGCGCGGCGCTTGCCGTTGACAGAGTAAAATTTTCGGAATTTATAACCGATGCGGTTAAAAACCACCCGAACATAACGGTAATAGAAGAAGAGGTAACCGCTCTTCCAAGCGACGACGGGATAACGGTCGTTGCTTCCGGACCTCTTACCTCAGACGCACTTGCCTCCTCTATTTCGGACTTTTTCGGCAGTAAAGGACTTTCCTTTTTCGATGCCGCCGCTCCTATCGTTGATGCGACGTCAATTGACACAAGCATAGTTTTTGCTCAGTCAAGATACGACAAGGGAGATGCGGACTATCTTAACTGTCCGATGGACAGAGAGCAGTATCAGGCTTTTTACGACGCGCTTATAAATGCCGAGGAAGCGGCTCTTCACGACTTTGACCGCGAGGAACAGAAAAAGCTCACCGTTTTCGAAGGCTGTATGCCCGTTGAGGTAATGGCAAAAAGAGGTGTGGATACCCTTCGCTTCGGACCGCTTAAGCCGGTAGGTCTTACCGATCCGAGAACGGGACGTGAGCCTTATGCCTGTATTCAGCTTCGTGCCGAAAACAAGGAAAAAACGATGTACAATCTCGTAGGATTCCAGACGCATCTTACCATCTCGGAGCAAAAGCGTGTTTTCCGTATGATTCCCGGACTTGAAAACGCGGGGTTTTTACGCTACGGAGTAATGCACAGAAACACATATCTTGATTCCCCCGGAAGACTGTCTCCTACGTACGGTACAGTCATGCGTCCCACTCTTTTCTTTGCGGGACAGATGACCGGCGTTGAGGGATATATAGAATCAACTGCATCGGGCCTTGTCGCTGGACTTAACGCGGCGGCTCTTGCAAAGGAAAGCGCTCCGGTTATTTTCCCAACTACCACGGTAATAGGCTCTATGGCTGATTACGTAAGCCGTGGCGGAACAGGAAAATTTCAGCCTATGAACGCTAATTTCGGTCTTATTCCCTCTCTTGAAAAGAAGGTCAAGGGCGGAAAAACGGCAAGAAACGAGGCTCTTTACCACAGAGGTATTGGCGATTTGAAGGCATACATTGAAACTCTTACGGTTTGATTAAATCAAAGTCATTCAAAAAAACGGTATTCAGCGTTTTACGCCGTGGAATATCTTGATTTTTCGAACCGAACGGCGTTTAACAGAAACATAAACTATTATGCAGAATAAAAAAGGATAGGAAAAATGAAGATAATTGTTGATATAATGAGCGGAGACAACGCACCCGACGAAATTCTTAAGGGCGCGTTTATGGCAAAACAGGAGCTTCAGCACGAGCTTATTCTCGTCGGAAACACCGACGTGATAAACGAACGTGCCGAAAAATACGGCCTTGACTTAAATACCGATGGCATAGAAATAGTTCATGCCTCCGAGGTTGTTAAAATGGACGATGAAGCACTTGCGGTCAGATCCAAAAGAGACTCCTCTATGGCGGTCGCTCTCCGCCTTTTAAAGGAAGGTAAGGGAGACGCGCTTGTTAGCGCGGGAAACACCGGTGCGCTTTACACAGGAGCGGTTCTTCTCGTTTCAAGAATACACGGCTTCCGCAAGGCGGGAATCGCTACCGTTTTACCGTTTGAAGCGCCCGTTCTTCTTCTTGACTCGGGAGCAAACGTAATCGTAACCGATGAAAATCTCGAACAGTTCGCTCTTATCGGCTCTCTTTATATGTCCAAGGTTATGGGAATTAAAAACCCGAGAGTAGGACTTTTAAATAACGGAACCGAAAGAACTAAAGGCTCTCAGGTGCTTCAGGACACCTACGTTCGTCTTGAGGAAAACGAGAACATTAATTTCGTAGGTAACATAGAATGCAAGACGCTTCCGTTTAGCTCCTGCGACGTAATTATAACCGACGGCTTTACCGGTAACGCAGTTCTTAAGCTTACCGAGGGCCTTGGCGCGTTCTTTATGAAAAAGCTTAAGACCGTATTTAAAAAGAATGCGGTTACAAAGCTTTCCGCCACCATTGTAAAGCCCGGACTTAAGCAGATGAAAAAGGACTTTGATGCCTCCGAATACGGCGGCGCTCCTCTGCTCGGAATTTCAAAGCCTGTTCTTAAGGCACACGGAAGCTCCGACGCAAAAGCAATCAAAAACGCTGTTGCCGCCGCTGCGGTATACGCGGAGTCGGGTATCATAGACGAAATCTCCGCTCTCTCGGAAAAGCTTACAAATCAAAATACGGAAAATAAGGCTTCCGAATAATCACCATCTTCCCGAAAGGATTTTTTACGTTAAATGACTAAGGTTTTCAGCCATAACACCGTTCAGTCGGCACTTGGATACTATTTTAAAACCCCGGAGCTGCTTTCCGCAGCCTTTACGCACGTTTCGCTCGGCGACACGGATAATAACGAAACGCCTGCCTTTCTCGGCGAAAGGCTTATTGATTTCATTATTTCCGACTACGTCTGCACCCGCTATCCGTTTTCTACCGAAAAGCAGCTAAAGGCGCGCCTTGACGGCTTTAAAAAGGCTCTTGACTATCAAGGCTTTATTTCGGAAAGAAAGCTTTCGGGACATATCCGTCTTTCCCCGTCAAGCGAAAGCTTAAGAGAAAGCAAAGCTCTGCACGGCGAGATTTTCCTTGCCGTCTGCGCGGCTATATACAGAGACGGAGGACTCCCCGCTTTTAAGGCATTTATACTGCCTCTTGTCCGTGCGGTTGACTCGGAAAGCCGTTACGCACCCAAAAACGAAAGTGTTACGGCTACGGATATGACCGCCAAGCGCACCGCTAAAGACAGCAGTACGACAGATAAGCCTTACGTTTCCGACATAAAAAGCGTCGAAGGCAGCAAAGTAAAGCTAAGCGCTGTAAAGGACGAGGTAAAGGCTGACAGGCTTAAAAAAGAAGACGAAGCTAAAAAAACGGGCGTAGAAAAGAACAGCTCAGAAAAATCAGAGCCGCAGAAGGAAAAGAAGGGCGTAAGTCTCTTTAAGGCACTTATTATGCCCTCAAAAGGGCGCAAAAAGGATGCCGAGCCTACTCCCACGGATACAAAGACGGTACGTCAGACTGAGACACCGTCGGAGCCTGAAACAGAGGTTAAGGAGGTCAGACGCTCGTTTATAAGAGATGCCCTCGCTCCCGTTTCTCTCCCCGAAAGCATGAGAAATCCAAAGCCGCGCAAGCCATATAAGCCTGCGGAAACGTCAACTGCAAGTGAAACAGCGGAAGAAAAAAATGCCTCGATGCCGAGCGATAACGAAAACTACAAATCGCTTCTCCAGGAATACATTCAGAAAAACATACGCAGCGCAAACGTGCTGATTAAATACACCACAGAACGTGTCGGAAGCTCGTTCAAGTCGGAAATAACCCTTGACGGAAAGGTTCTGGCAAAGGGCGAAGGCGACATAAAGAAAACCGCGGAAAAAGAAGCGGCGAGAATTGCTTACGAGCAGCTTGCAGACGGCAAAAGCTCTCTTTCATCTTGGTTTACGTCTCTCAGCACTCTGACTCCCGAAAGAGCGCCGATGAGTTACGTATCAAAGCTTAATGAATACTATCAGAAGAAATCGCGGACTTCTTCCGCTCCCCTTGCCTACGAGCCGCGTCCGTCGGACGAAAGAAAGACCTTTTTAGTTGCCATAATTTTTAACGGCGAGGAGCTTTCGGTAGGAAAAGGTAATACGGTAAAGGACGCAAAGCAGGACGCCGCAAAAAAAGCGTGCGAAAAATTAAACATAAAGTAAAAGACGTAAGGCTATGAATTACAGTAAATTTGAAAACATAATCGGGTACAAATTTAAAAACGCAGAGCTTCTTTCCGAGGCTTTGACACATTCCTCCTACGCAAACGAGCTTATTCAGAAACGAATACCCGCAAAATCAAACGAGCGGCTTGAATTTCTCGGAGACTCGGTTCTTGAAATCATATCAAGCACCTATCTTTTTAATGAGTTTCCTTCTCTTTCCGAGGGTGAGCTTACCTCACTCCGCTCCGCTATAATATGTACCGAGGCTTTAAGCTCCTACGCTAAAAAAATCGGACTTGGCGACCTTCTCCTTTTCAGCAAGGGAGAAAGTAAGGAAGGAAAATTTAAGGATACCAATCTTGAAGATGCCTTCGAGGCGCTTCTCGGTGCTATATATCTCGATTCCGGCAGTAATACCGACGAGGTAAAGGTATTTCTTCTTCCCTTTTTATCGGACAGAGTTAAGTCGTTAAAAAGCGGCTCCGAGGTAATTACAGATGCAAAATCAAAGCTTCAGCAGATAATTCAGGAAACACCCGGAGAGGAGCTTAAATACGAGGAAATTGACCGAAAGGGCCCACCGCACGCGCCCACGTTCACTGTAAACGCGCTTTTAAACAGCAACGTTATAGGAACAGGTATCGGAAGCAGTAAAAAGCAGGCGGAGCAGAATGCCGCCCGCGAGGCACTTAAGTATTTTTTAAACGGCAAATCGCTTTCTTAACGAAAACAAGCTGTTTTCACAAAACATTCTACATAACCGACAACACGCGGAATTATGTCAAAACGCCCTAATTAAACTGACGACACGCGGAGTTAAATCAAAACGCTATACATAAACCGACGACACGCGGAGTTAAACAAAACGCTATACATAAACCGACGACACGCGGAGTTAAAAACAAAATGAAAAAACACGTTAACATTCCGGTATTTATTCCACACTACGGTTGCTCGAACGCCTGCGTTTTCTGCAACCAGAAAAAGATAACCGGAAAACCGTCCTACGAAAGAGATACGGTAAAAGCCGAGATAGACGAGGCGCTTTCTACGGTTAATACAGAGCTATCCGAAACCGAGCTTGCGTTTTTCGGCGGCAGCTTTACCGCTCTTCCGCGAGAGGAAATGCTCGGACTGCTCGAAATATCCGATGCGTATTTAAAAGAAAATAAAATAAGCGCGGTACGCCTTTCAACCCGTCCTGATGCGATAAGCGACGAAATTCTTGAAATTTTAGCTAAGCACGGCGTAAAAACCGTTGAGCTTGGTATTCAGAGCTTTTCGGACACAGTTCTGAACGCTTCAAAAAGAGGACACACCGCCGCTGTCTCCGAAGCTGCCTGCAAAGCGGTAAAGGCACACGGCTTTAACCTTATCGGTCAGATGATGGTGGGACTTCCCTCTTCCACTCTTGATGATGAAATTAAGACTGCGGAGAAAATATGTACGCTCGGCGCTGACGGAGCGAGGGTTTACCCAACAGTCGTTTTTCCCGAAACAGAGCTTTGCGAGATGGAAAGACGCGGTGCTTACTCTCATCTTACGGTTGACGATGCGGTAAACCGAACCGCCGAGGTGCTTTGCGTTTTCGCAAGATACGGTGTCCCGGTAATAAGAATAGGGCTTTGCTCAAACGAAACGCTTGCCGAGGACAGGTATGAAGAAAACTATCACCCGGCGGTAGGAGAGCTTGCGCTTAACCTTATGTATCTTAAAATGATGCGAGGTGCTCTTGACGAGTGCAGACGCGATAATAAGACCGACGCGATCTTTTTCGTTTCAAAGGGCAGAATAAGCCAGGCTGTCGGTCAGAAAAAATCAAACATTATAAAACTTAAAAACGAATACGGTTTAAAAAACGTTAAGGTAGCCGAAAGCGATGCGCTCTGCGGCTTCCAGCTTATACTTAAACTGAATGACGATAAAAAAACGGACGAAAGGACGTTCCCTAAATGAGACTGATTTCACTTGAGCTTCACGGCTTTAAATCCTTCCCAGACAAAACGGTGCTGAAATTTGCACCGGGTGTTACCACCGTTGTCGGCCCTAACGGAAGCGGAAAAAGTAATATTTCCGACGCTGTACGTTGGGTTCTCGGAGAAATATCCTCCAAAAATATGCGCGGTACCAAGATGGAGGACGTCGTTTTCGGCGGTACGGACAAGCGTAAGCCTATGTCCTTTGCGGAGGTTTCCCTTACTCTTGACAACCGCGAGGAGGAGGGCTTTTCCCGTCTCCAGAGCGAGTACGACGAGGTAACCATAACAAGACGCTATAACAGAAACGGAACCAGCGACTATATGATAAACAGAATGCCTGTTCGTCTTAAGGACATTAATGCCTTATTTATGAACACCGGTATCGGACGCGACGGATATTCGATAGTCAGCCAGGGTAAAGCAGCGGAAATAATCTCGCAAAAGAGCGACGAGCGCCGTAACGTTTTCGAGGAGGCGGCAGGTATTTCAAGATACCGCTACCAGAAGAACGACGCGGAAAAGAAGCTTGCTGAAACGGTACAGAACTGCGAGCGTCTTGCCGACATACTTCTTGAAAAGAAAAATCAGCTTGACAGACTCGAAAAGGATGCGGAAAGAGCGAAAAAATTCCTTGAGGTCTACGAAAAGAAAAAGGAAGCCGACGTCTCCCTTGCGGTTTACGAGGTTAACGGGCTTCGCGAAAAGCTAAGCGACAAAGGCGCAAAATTTGAAACCTTAAAGAACGCGCTGAACATAGCTGACAAGGAAATTGAGGACGTAGGTGCCGAGCTTGAAAGGCTTGACATAGAAAAGAACAAGGCAAACGAAAGGTCGTCCTCTCTTACAAGCGAAATAGAAAATATAACGTACAGCCAGCACAGCGAGGACACCACCGCTCAGAAAAAGCAGGTTGAGCTTGAATACACCCATAAGGAAATTAAGGAAATTAAGGAAAACATAGCGGCGCTTACCGAGAAGCTTATCGGCTTTACCGAAAGAGCTGAGCTTTCCGCCAAGGCTCTCGGAGAGGCTGCTGACAGAAAGGCAGATGCTGAAAAGCGACGCGACGGCATAAGCGCGGCGAGCGGTAAGCTGAGAGACGAAATAGACGTTCTTGATCTTGAAATCGAGCACGCTCTCGAAGAAACAGAGACTCTTACCGAAAAGCAAAACTCGCTAAGAGTACGTCTCGGAGAGCTTGAAGGAACCTCGTCCTCCGCAGATAACCGTAAAAAGGAGCTTGAAACCGAGATAGCCGAGACGGAAAAGTCTACCGAGGCTTGTAAGGACGGAATGGTACAGTACAAGCGCCGTATGGACGACTATCAGCAAAAAGCGGACAAGATAAAGGCTAAAAACGAGGAAACCGTCAAAAAGCTTACCGAGGTCAAAGAGGAAATATCCGCTCTTAACGATAAAATAATTACCTACGCGAGTGATATACGAGACATTCGCACCAGAATAGATTCACTTCGCAGAATGGAAGAGCTTTTCGAGGGTTATCCCCACAGCGTTTCCGCTCTTATGAATGCCTCAAAGCAGGGCAAGATACACGGTATTATCGGGCCTCTTTCACACATTTTCAACGTAAAATCCGAATATTCTCTCGCTATTGAGACCGCTCTCGGAGCAAATATCCAGAACATCGTCTGCGAAACCGACGAATCTGCGAAGGCGGCTGTCGTATGGTTAAAGCAGAACAATGCGGGACGTTCAACCTTCTATCCTCTTAATACAATGCAGGTTACTCCCCTTGCGATAGATATTAACGACCTTAAAAAGCACAAAGGTTATATTGGAATTGCTTCCGAGCTTCTTGAATACGAAAAGAAGTACGATAACGTAATCAAAAATCTGCTCGGCAGAACGCTTGTATTCGATAATCTTGACAACGCTAACGCTACCGCAAAGGCTTACGGCTACAGAGTTCGTATCGTAACCAAGGACGGTCAGCGTATAAACGACGGAGGCTCCATTACCGGAGGTGCGTCTAAGCGTGAGGCAGGTGTTCTTAACCGCAGCGCAACCATCGACCGTCTCAGTGCGGACAGACTTAAAATAGAGGCTGAAAAGAAGGCTGCCGAGGACAAGCACGCTGAGGCTACCAAGCTTTTTGACGACCTCAGCAGAGCTACGGCAGAGGACGAAAACAAGCTTAAGCTTTTAAATTCTCTTTATCAGGCAGACAATTCACATTACACCGCGTTTGAGGCTCAGCTTAATACGGTAAACGATAATATTGCAAGGCTTCGCGATCAGCTAAGCGAAACGGAAGGAAGCAAAAACGCGATATTAAAGGAAAAGGAAAATATAGCCGACGAACAGCTTAAAATCAAGGACAGGCTTTCCGTTCTTTCAAAAAGAAACGAAGAAAAGAGCGCAGAAAAGCTTGAAAAGCGTCAGCTTCTTTCAAAGAGAGAGGAAAGCTACACCGCGGTAATGATCGAGATAACCGGTCTTACCAAGGACGTAGAGGCGGCACAGCGCGACCTTGAGCTTAAAATGGAGCAGAAAAACGAGTGTGAGGGCAGCATTGCGGCTGCTGAAAGAAGGATTAAGGAAAACGAGGATAAAATCACAGCTATCCGCGATACTATTACCAGATCCGCGTCTCTCGCAAAACAGCTTCAGGAGTCCATTAAGGATATGTCGGAAAAGCGAGATGCCGCAGAGGCTCTTGCGCGTGAGCTTGACGCAAAGCTTTCCGCTCTCCGTAACACGCAGTCGGAAAAGCTAAGCGCGAGAGGGGTTCTTTCGAACGACTTTACAAAGCTTGAATCTCAGCTTGAGGGCTTAAACTCCGAGCTTGACCGCACGATAGAATATCTGCAAAGCGAATACGAGATAACCTTCTCCGAGGCGGTAGCGTTAAACTACCCCGCGGTTACCTCCGAAACACGCGACGAGGTAAGTAAGCAGCTTACCGAGCTTAAATATAAGCTTCGCGGAATAGGCTCGGTCGATCCGAATTCCATTGAGGAGTTTAAGCTTGCAAAAACAGCATACGAGGAAATGAACGCGCAGTTCGAGGACCTTACAAAGTCCCGTGAGCAGTTCGCAAACACTGTTGAGCTTCTCGAAAAGGAGATGCGCACACGCTTTGTCGAGGTTATGGCTGAAATCAATACCGCATTCCAGAAGGTATTCAGAGAGCTGTTCGGCGGCGGTAACGCAGAGCTTGTTCTTACCGACCCGGAGGACGTTCTTCACTGCGGTATAGACATTAACGTCGCTCCTCCCGGAAAGATAATAAAGAGCCTTTCTCTCCTCTCCGGAGGCGAGCAGGCGTTTATAAGTATCGCTCTGTTCTTTGCTATTCTCCACGTTAACCCCTCCCCGTTCTGTATTTTCGACGAGGTTGAGGCGGCACTTGACGAGGTCAACGTAGCGATGTTCGCAAACTACATAAAGAAATACTCCGATAAGACGCAGTTCATAACCATCACGCACCGCAGAGGTACTATGGAGGTTGCCGATACACTTTACGGAGTTACTATGGCGGAGCGCGGAATTTCCCGTGTTCTTACGCTTAACGTTAACGAGGTTGAATCAAAGCTCGGTGTTAAGCTTTAATAATTTATATTCTTTAAAAGAGGTTAACTCAAATGGGATTTTTTGATAAACTTAAAAAAGGTCTTGCAAAGACCAAAAACGCCCTTTTCTCTCAGATGGATAGTCTTTTCAAGTCCTTCGTCGCCATTGACGAGGACATGCTTGAGGAGCTTGAGGAGATACTTATTGCCGCCGACGTCGGCGTTACAACCACAAGCGAGATAATCGAAAAGCTGCGCGACGTTATTGCCACCGAGGGGCTTACCGAAGCCTCGCAGGCTAAGTCTGCTCTTACCGATATTCTCGTTGAAACCATCGGGCAGGGTGAGCCGTTAAAGCTTGATACCACTCCCTCCGTTATACTCGTAATAGGAGTAAACGGAGTAGGTAAAACAACGACTATCGCAAAGATTGCTAACTATCTTATTTCAAAAAAGAAAAAGGTTATGCTTGCCGCCGCCGACACCTTCCGCGCGGGCGCGATAAATCAGCTTCAGATCTGGGCGGACAGAGTTGGCGCGGATATTGTTAAGCATAACGAGGGTGCGGACCCCGGAGCGGTGGTTTTCGACGCGATAAGCGCCGCTAAGAGCCGTAAATCCGACGTGCTTATAGTTGATACCGCTGGCAGACTCCACAACAAGAAAAACCTTATGGACGAGCTTGCAAAGATCAACCGCGTTATAGGTAGAGAGCTTCCGGACGCTTCCCGCGAGACGCTTCTCGTTCTTGACGCCACTACGGGACAAAATGCCGTTATACAGGCAAAGGAATTTAAGAACACCGCCGATATTACCGGTCTCGTTCTTACCAAGCTTGACGGAAGCGCCAAGGGCGGAATAGTATTCTCTATCAAGCGTGAGCTGGGTATTCCGATCAAATACATCGGTGTCGGCGAAAAGGCTGACGATATGGAGCCGTTTAACGCAAAGGATTTCGTAAAGGCACTGTTTGAGTAAGGGGTACAGTTATGGAAATCGTACTTGCATCACACAACAAAAAGAAGATATGCGAGCTTGAAAGCTTTCTCTCCGATATGCTCGGCGGCAAAAAGATTCTCACCGCAGGTGATGTCGGAGTTCCCGACATTGAGGAAAACGGAGAGACGTTCGAGGAAAACGCGTTAATTAAGGCGCGCGCCGTCTGGAAAAGCGGACGAATTGCTATAGCTGACGATTCGGGACTTTGCGTAAACGCGCTTGACGGTCGCCCCGGTGTATATTCCGCGCGATATGCGGGTGAACCGTGCGACAACGATAAAAACAACGAAAAGCTGCTTTCAGAGCTTCAGGATAAGGACGACAGAACCGCGTTTTTCATCTGTACTATTGCTTGCAAGCTGCCGAGCGGTGAGGAATTTACCGTCAGCGGAGTTGCAAACGGCGTAATACTCACGGAAAAGATGGGTGATGGCGGCTTTGGCTACGATCCTCTTTTCTACTTTCCTCCGCTTAAAAAGACCTTTGCCGAGCTTACTCCCGACGAAAAGCATTCGGTAAGCCACCGCGGAGACGCTCTCCGTCTTTTAAAGGAAAGACTGAAAGAGATTTTATAAGATTTTAGAAAAACTCAGTCTGATAGGATTTAAAAAACGGGAGAACACTGTTCTCCCCTACGTGTAACTTTTCGCGATTATTTTCGCTTTCTACCGTTTTAAAAAAACAAATCAACAAAAAGGAGGAAAAGCATGAAAGAGCTTGCGATATACGGCGGTACGTTTGCGCCCGTTCACAACGGACATCTTTTAGCGGCAAACGCTTTTCTTGAAACCTTAAAGCCCGATAAGCTTCTTATAATTCCGACGCTTATTCCTCCGCACAAGCAGATAGATTTTGACGATAACCCGCTTGACCGTCTTAAGATGCTTCACCTGACCTTCGACGGTCATACCGAATACGAAAAGAAGCTTTTTATCTCGGAATACGAGCTTAACTCTCCCCCACCGAGCTACACGGTAAACACCTTAAAGCATTTTTCGTCTCCCGACACGCATATCACATTTCTCTGCGGAACGGATATGTTTTTAACCCTTCATTCGTGGTACCGCGCTGACGAAATTATGAAGCTTTGCACCGTAGCCCTTATGAAGCGCGAGGCTAAGAATGCGGAAATCACCGAAAAAATAGAAAAACAGACCAAATTCTTGACCGAGAGCTACGGCGCGGACATAATAACCATTGACGTTCCGCCTATCGAGATAAGCTCGTCGGAAATCAGAAAGGGAGACGACGAAACGAGAAAAAAGTATCTTCCTCCCGCCGTTTACGACTACATTAAGGAGAAAAAGCTCTATGAAGTTAAATAACGACGCTCTCGACTTTTTAAGGGGTGAAATTTCAAAGCACATAAGCGGAAAGCGGCTTTTGCACACCTACGCCGTAGAAAACGAGATAAAGCGTCTCGGCACGATTTTCGGCTTTGACAAGGATGGAATACTTCAGCTCCGCGTTTCCGCGCTTCTGCACGATATTACCAAGGAAATACCGACGGACGGGCAGATAGAGTTTTGCGTTTCACACGGAATAAAAATTACCGACGACGATAAAAAGAGTCCGAAGCTTTTCCATTCACTGACCGGCGCATATCTTGCACGCGAGCTTTACCCCGATTTAGTAGACGACACGGTTTTCAGCGCAATTCTCTATCACACAAGCGGCAGACCGAATATGACGCTTACAGAAAAGCTGCTGTACCTTGCCGATTACATTGAGGAAACGAGAACCTTTCCCGACTGCATCACTCTGCGCGAGTATTTCTACTCGGCGACCGAGTTTAACGAAGAGCATCTTAATAAAACGCTTCTTCTCTCCTACGATATGACGATAAAAAATCTTATAGACGAGGGAAAAACTATACATCCGACAACGATTTCCGCTCGTAACGCATTAATATAAAGGAGCTTCCGAATAAAATGGTAAAAATAACAAAAAAGCAAATTTCGTCCTTTATCGGATTAACAAAAGCAATAGTTAGCATACTAGACGACAAACAGGCTGAAAAAATC
>JAZRDX010000117.1:0-4174 GCA_045660565.1 Eubacteriales bacterium | reverse complement strand
CGCCCCTATTCCCCCGTGCGGCGTTTCTTTGGTTCGTTTCTTTCCGCTGATGGAAAGAAATGAACATAAAAACAAACAGATAAATTGCAATTTACACACAATTATTTTGCCGCAAAAACGCAAAAACAAACCGTCAAAACGGTGCTTAATTGCTGTAAAATTTTGCAAGCTATTGACAACTTCCTCGGTTTAAGATATAATAAAACCGTAAATAATCTAACCAAACAGCACCGAAAGGCAGGAATATATTATGTCAAAATGGGACGATATCAGATCGGGATTTGAAGCCTTGGCAGGCAAGACCGCGGACAAAACCAAGGAATTGACCACCGCCGCGTCTATAAAGATAAAAATTGCCAACAAAGAGGCAGACCGCGACCGCGAGTACAAAATCCTCGGCAAGCTCACCTATGCAAAGCTTAAAAATCTTAACGTATGCACCCCCGAAGAGCTGACCGAAAGAATTTCAGGTTCTCTCGCAAAAATCGATTCTATCCTCTTTGAGATAAACGCGCTCAAGCGCCGCGAAAAGGAGCTTAAAGAGGCAAAAGAAGCCGAAAAAGCTGCTCGCGCCGAGGCAAAACGCTTAAAGGAAGAGGCTGAATACGAGAGCGAGGACGACGAATTTGACACAGTTATAATGGACGAATTCAACGAGGCTCGCAAAACCGCCGACGCCGAGTACGAAAAGGCAACTGCCGAGTACGAAAAGGCAAAGCAAGCAGCCGAGATAGCGGAAACAGCAGAATAATATTAAATTTAAAGCGACTTTTAATAACAAAAGGCAATATCACTTGTTCGTGATATTGCCTTTTTCGCGCTTACGCCGCTCTTTGCGTAGGTGTCTGCGCCGCAGATAGCATATTTTCAATAAATATTCCGTATCCCACTGTAGGATCATTTATCATAACATGCGTTACCGCGCCGATTATCTTACCGTTCTGCAAAAGCACCGAACCCGACATACCCTGAATTATACCGCCTGTTTTTTCGATAAGCGCGGGATCTGTCACCTTTACTATAAAGCACTTTGAACCCTCTGCGTTTCGGTTGATCGACGATATCTCGACCTTGTAGCACTGTCTGCCGCTCTCGTCAAGTGTGCAATATAGCTCCGCCTCGCCATTCTTGACCTTATCTCTCGTCGCTATCGGTACAGCGCTTCCAAGATCGCTCGGAATTTTCGAAAGCATACCGAAAACTCCGCATTCGGTATTACTGGTAAGACTTCCCTGCTTGTCTGTACCGAAATATCCTTTTATCTCACCGGGTACACCCGAAATTCCCTTTTTCACCGCATTGATCTTTACGTCGGTAACTACACCTCGCTCCATAGGTATAAGCTCTCCCGTCTCTCCGTCGCAGATTCCGTGTCCAAGTCCTCCGAACTCTCCGCTTTTAGGATCGATATAGGTAACGGTACCGATTCCCGCACCGGTATCGCGTACCCAGATACCCGTCTTATATTTTCCTTCACTCGATGAATATGCGGGCTTCAGCTTTACCGTCTTCTCCTGCCCCGACCGCGTATAGGTCAGGCTGACCTCTTGCCCACAGCTTTTATCTATCTCACCCGAAAGATCATTTGCATCTTCGATTTTTCTGCCGTTTACCTTTGTAATTATATCCTTTGGACGCAGTCCCGCAAGATAGGCGGGATTTTGCGTTTTTTGTATACCGTCAAGATCGCAAAAGCCGATCACCACCACGCCCTCGGTGGAAAATTTCACCCCGAAAGGTATTCCGCCGGGGATCAGCTTCACGTCAGAGTAACGCGAATCGGCTGCCGAGGCGCTGACACTCCACAATCCGAGGCACAGCGTACACGTCATAACCATGCAAAGCATCAAGGACAGAGCTCGCAAGCCTCTTTTTTGTTTTTTTAACTTTCCCATATCCTCTATTTCCGTCTTCCTTTTTATATATTGCCGCAGCTTTCCGCCGCTCTATTATTCTTTGCGTAAAGCGCGCTTTAATGAGTAACAATAAATGAAACGGTTGTTGACAAATTTCAAAATTGTGATAAAATTAGTTTGTACGCAAAAAACGATTTCATTTATAAAATTTTTGAAAGGCATCCACCTTTTTATGCAGATAATGGATAATTCTTCCGCTTTTTCGATCTCACATGCAGATACTCTGCGATTTCGAAAAATCGTTCTCGACGTGCTGAGCGAGAGATGCAAGATCGCCGATGATGACGAAGACGTATACGGCGGCATAGGAACTCTCGGAGAAAAGCAGATGCACGCGGCGATAAAACGTTTCATCTGCCCTGACGAGAGCTGTCACGAGATCAAAATCGACGGCAGTGCCTTGTGCATAGACCGAGAAACTGACGGAAAAGATAACACGGGCGACGGCAAAAGCGCCAACAAGAAAAAACGTCGCTTTGTTGCCGACGTTCTTGTGGGAAATACGATTTACGAAATACAAACAGGGCCTTTTTCACCTTTAAAGGAGAAAATACAGTGGATACTCGACAATACTTCATACAATATCGTTGTGATCCACCCGATAGCCGAAACAAAATGGCTCAATTATATAAACGATGAAAACGGCGAGGTTGAAAGGCGGAAAAAATCTCCCCAAAAGGGAAAATTCACCGATATCGCAGGCGAGCTTTACTATCTGCGCGATTTTATCGGCAATCCGCGATTTTCTTTGGTTTTGCTTATGATGGAAGCCGAGCAGTATAAGAAAAAGTCGGCAGAGAAATCTCGCCGCCGTTCTCCGTATAGAAAATACGAGCTTATTCCCGTTTCTCTTCTCCGCGCTCACGTATTTAAGGCGACTGACGACTACCGCGCATTCATTCCCGACGGGCTCTCCTCACCGTTTTGTGTCAAAGATTATTCATCGTTTTCGGGTATCAAAGGCAGAGACGCATATTCGATAGTTAAAACCCTCACCTATTTAGGCTTTTTCGAAGAATCAGGGAAAATCGGCAGAGCTACGGCATACACCGTAAAATAAAAATCTACCGTTGTGCCACGCTTAACTTGTAGTTAATTGTCGATTTTTGTAAATTACTAATTTATTTATAAACTTGTTGTTTGATAATTCGACATATTTTAACGCAAAAGTAAACAAAAGCCGCCGAAAATTCGGCGGCTTTTATGTATTGATGTAATCAGATCAGAAATTACTTCTTAAGGAGCTTCTTCTTGTTTCTGCCAAGAATGGTGTTGAGAACGAGAACGATGCAGATAACCTTTATTGCATTTGCGTCGTCAGCTACGTCGACAGTGTAACCCTCGGTAATTGCGAGAAGCTTGTTTCTCTTAATGGTTGCGATAACCTCTTCACCCTTCTTAACGGTGTATTCCTTAGCAATGAAGTTTCCGGTTACTTCCCAATCGAGCTTCTTAACGTTGAACTTCTGGTTTACAAGAGAGAACTTTCTCTTAAGGAGAGCTACCTTTTTTCTACCCTCGTAGATGTGGAAGCCCTTGTTGAACATGCCGCTTCTTTCCTTGATGGTAGCGACCTTCTTCTTGTTGTTGTCCTTGAGCATGATGTCGCCCCAGAACCAGTGCTTTTTACCGGTGTATACGGGATTGCCTTCCATATCGGAAATTACCATCTTACCGCTCAAAAACTTTTCCTGAAAAAACAGTTGCATAATAAATACGCTCCTTCTATTTTTAAATTTGTGTCTTAATTATATACCAAATATTAACACTTGTCAAGATAGTTGGCGGCATTTTTTAAATATTTTTCGACAAATATATCAAAATGTTGAAAAAGGACACCATAGGTGTCCTTTCGTTGGCGGAGAAGGAGAGATTTGAACTCTCGCGCCGCGTATAATGCCACCTACACCCTTAGCAGGGGCGCCTCTTCGGCCTCTTGAGTACTTCTCCAAAAAGTATTCAAACAGATTAAAAATCTGCGCAAGTCATCCGTTTAAATTGACTTACCAATATATTATACCACAAACTTTGCTTTTGTCAACCCTTTTTTTCAAAAACACAAGAATATTTTTTAAAAATTATCTGTGGCAACTCAACACCACTGACACTTTTATAAATCTTTTATTCTACGACAAATAAGACCTCACAAACGTGTTGTGAGGTCTTATTCTTTTGTGTCACTTATTATCAATTTTATCAAGCATATCCCAGACACCAAGCATATACATAATTCCGAGCGCGCGGTCATAGAGACCGTA
>JAZRDX010000116.1:0-3142 GCA_045660565.1 Eubacteriales bacterium | reverse complement strand
CTATTTTTTACACGGTTTACCCGAAAAAATGCCTTTAAAAATATTATATAATGCAAAAAACAAAAAAACAATACCTATTTTGTAACATTTGTTTACAAATTAAAAAAGAAAATCCCCTTTACAAATATTAAAAAATGTTATATTATATATTGTATATAAGATTTTATGTTTTTATTTAATGCAAGCTATCATTTGGAGGAAAACGATGAACAAAAATTATCTTGCGGAAAATATGACAATGCTTTGCGACTTTTATGAGCTTACAATGTCAAACGGTTATTTTAAAACCGACATTAAAAATCGCATAACCTATTTCGACGTCTTTTTCAGAAGTATTCCCGACGGAGGCGGATTTGCCATAGCGGCAGGTCTTGACCAGATAATTGATTATATCGAAAATTTAAAGTTTACCGATACGGATATTGAGTATCTCCGCTCGCGTAAAATTTTCTCCGAAGAGTTTCTTGAATACTTAAGAAGCTTTAAATTTACCGGAGATATTTGGGCAGTTCCCGAAGGAACTCCTGTTTTCCCCGGTGAGCCTTGTATAACGGTAAGAGCTCCGGCCATTGAAGCTCAGTTTATCGAAACCTATCTTTTGCTTGTATTTAACCACCAGTCGCTCGTTGCTACCAAGACGAACCGCATCGTTCGTGCCGCCGAAGGCCGTGCTGTAAGTGAGTTCGGTCCAAGACGCGCTGAGGGAGCCGAGGGAGCTATTCTCGGTGCAAGAGCCGCGTATATCGGCGGTGTTGCCAATTCCGCATGTACCATTTCCGATATAAGATACGGGGTTCCCGCAGGCGGAACAATGGCGCACAGCTGGGTAATGATGTTCGATGATGAATATACAGCATTTAAAACCTACTGTGAAATCTATCCCGAAAACGCAACGCTTCTCGTTGATACCTATAACGTTCTTAAAAGCGGCGTGCCGAACGCTATCAAGGCGTTTAAAGAGGTTCTTCTGCCTCTCGGAATCAAAAAATGCGCGATAAGACTTGATTCGGGCGACCTTACCTATCTTACCAAGAAGGCAAGAAAGATGCTTGACGATGCGGGACTTCCCTTCTGTAAGATCGTCGCGTCCAACTCTCTTGACGAGTATATAATAAGAGACCTTCTCCGTCAGGGCGCACAAATTGACGCGTTTGGTGTCGGAGAAAGGCTTATAACCTCTAAATCCGATCCTGTTTTCGGCGGTGTTTATAAAATCTCCGCTATTGAGGACGAAAACGGAAATATCACTCCGAAAATCAAAATCAGTGAAAACATCGCGAAAATCACCAATCCGCATTATAAAAAGCTGTACAGACTTTTTGAAAACGAAACGGGAAAGGCGATTGCCGACCTTATCTGTGTTTACGACGAGGTGATAGACGAAAGCAAGCCGCTTGAAATATTCGATCCGCAGCATACCTGGAAACGCAAGGTCTTAACCGATTTCAAGGCTGTTGAGCTACAGAAACAAGTATTTAAGTCGGGAAAATGCGTATATCCGAGATATACAACCGCCGAAATAAGAGAATACTGCAAGGAGCAGCTTGAGCTTCAGTGGGACGAGGTTAAGCGTTTTGAAAATCCGCATAACTACTACGTTGACCTTTCAGAAAAGCTTTGGAATATCAAGCAGAACCTTTTAAAGGAAAACAACATTGCAAAAACTTTTTAAATTTACAAAGGAAAAAGGACATTTAAAATGATTCAGAAACCAAGAGGAACAATGGATATTCTCCCCGGAGAATCAAAAAAATGGCAGTTTATAGAAAATGCCGCAAGAAAGGTATGTAAAAAACGCGGATTTGGCGAAATTCGCTTCCCTACCTTTGAAGAAACTCAGCTTTTCAGCAGAGGTGTCGGTGATACGACGGACGTCGTACAGAAGGAAATGTACACATTTATCGACAGAGACGGAACAAGCTACTCTCTCCGTCCCGAGGGAACGGCAAGCGTCGCAAGAGCGGTTATAGAAAACGGTCTTGCCGGAGACACGATGCCGCTTAAGCTTTTTTATATAATCAACTGCTTCCGACACGAGCGTCCTCAGGCTGGCAGATAGCGTGAATTTTATCAGTTCGGCGCAGAGCTTTTCGGTGCGGCAACACCTACCGCTGACGTTGAGCTTATGGCACTTGCAGCCGGATTTTTAAGCTCTCTCGGAATTACCGGAACAAAGCTTCATATTAATTCAATAGGTTGTCCAAGCTGCCGTCCCGCATATAAAGATGCTCTTGTAAAATATTTTTCGTCTAAAAGCGAGGAGCTTTGCGACACCTGCCGCTCAAGACTTATGTCAAATCCCCTGCGTATTCTTGACTGCAAAAGCCCTATATGCTCAAAAATAGCGCTTGACGCTCCCAAAACCATAGAGCATCTCTGCCCTGACTGCGACGCGCATTTTGTTGGACTTAAAGCAAGACTTGACGCATGTAAGATAGATTATATTGTTGATTCACATATCGTAAGAGGTCTTGATTACTACACGAGAACTGTATTTGAGTTTATAACCGAGGGAATCGGCGCACAAAGCACCGTTTGTGGCGGCGGACGTTACGACGGACTCGTTCAGCAGATAGGCGGTCCCGCTCTTTCCGGTATAGGCTTTGCCGCAGGAATTAACCGACTTATCCTTTCTATGGAAAACGGCTCTGCGTACAACGAGGAAAAGGATTTCGTTTCTCTTTATATTGCCGCGCTCGGTGAACAGGCATCAATTAAAGCGACCGAAATCTGCGCGCTTCTTCGTGAAAAGGGATATTCCGCTGAAACCGACATTGTCGGAAGAAGCCTTAAGGCTCAAATGAAGTACGCTAACAAAATTAACGCGAAAAATACGCTTATTATTGGCGACGGAGAGCTTACAAGCGGTCTTGCCCAGGTTCGTAATATGGAAACCGGTGAGCAGTCCGAAATCAGCATTAATGACATAGAAAAGCTTGAAGAATTAATTAAATAAGTTTAAGAATTTAAAAAAACAATATACCGTTGAGAAAAACACGGTTTTAACGTATTATAAAGTAAAGGATGACTTGAAAAATGGCACAATTACTTAGTAAAACAGATAAAAGAACAAAATACTGCGGACTCTTTACCACCGAGGATATTGGCAAAGAGGTTTGCGCAATGGGTTGGTGTCAGCGCC
>JAZRDX010000115.1:0-2941 GCA_045660565.1 Eubacteriales bacterium | reverse complement strand
GCGTAAAGCTTCATATTATTTCCCTTTGAGTGTTTAAAATTTTATGATTACATTATAACACACACCGGGGAAATTTTCAAGTTTTAATTCTACGTATCGCAAAAATATCGGGAACGCAGGTAAAAAAATAAGTACTTTCCTACGGTCAGTCGCGGCTCTGACGCCCCACCGGCGCCTCATTCACTACCGCTCCCCTTCGAATCCTCTTATTATATTCCTGCCAAACAAAAAGGCCATCTTTTCGATGACCTTTTGTTTGGCAGGGGTACTAGGATTCGAACCCAGGACACGCGGTTTTGGAGACCGCTGCTCTACCAACTGAGCTATGCCCCTATATTTGACTGTATAATTATAACACAGTCAAATGTTTTTTGGTTTAACTTAATGTAGAAATTTTGTGAACTAAATGTTACTTTACTTGGAAACAAACTCCGTATATATAGCGTTCATTGCCTTTTTGAAGTCGTGCTCGCTTACTCCGATAATTATATTGGATTCGCAGGAGCCCTGGTCAATCATTCTGACGTTAATATCCGCGTCCGCAATAGCCTTGAATACTCTTGCCGCCGTTCCCTTTGCGTTCTTCATGCCTCTACCGACAACAGCTATAAGTGCGATATTATCCTCAATGGAAATAACGTCGGGCTTTACCGCCTCGTTAATCTTATCGGTTATATCTGCTCTTCTGCCCTCTATCGCGTCGGTTGCAATTACAACGCTCATGGTATCAATTCCGGAGGGAAGATGCTCAAAGGATATCTGCTTCTTTTCAAGAACCTCAAGAACGCGTCTGCCGAAGCCGTACTCGGAGTTCATCATATCCTTCTCTATGGTGATTACACTGAAGCCGTGCTTACCCGCTATACCGGTAATAACTCTCTGACGGTCATAGCTGTCGCTGCTTGCGACTATCATGGTTCCCGCCTGCTCGGGCTGGTTGGTGTTTCTGATGTTTATCGGAATACCCGCGACACGTACCGGGAATATCGCGTCCTCATGAAGAACGGTTGCACCCATATAAGAAAGCTCACGAAGCTCTTTATACGTGATCTTAGAAATCGTTTCGGGATTTTCAACCACTCTCGGGTCCGCCATAAGGAATCCGTTTACGTCGGTCCAGTTCTCATAAAGATCCGCTTCAACAGCTCTTGCAACTATCGAACCGGTAATATCGGAACCGCCGCGGCTGAACGTTCTTATGGTATCGTTAGGCATTGCGCCGTAGAAACCGGGGATAACCGCGTACTCATGCTCCTTAAGAGCCTCGGAAAGAACCTCGTTGGTCTTTTCGGAATCAAGAGTTCCGTCCTCCTTGAAGAATATAACGTCGGCGGCGTTTATAAACTTATAACCGAGAGCCTTCGCAAGTATCATACCGTTAAGGTACTCTCCGCGGCTGGCCGCGTAGTCTCTGCCCGCCTTATGCTTCATTGCGTAGTATATTGCCTCAAATTCGTCTTCAAGGGAAAGATCTACTCCAAGGTCGCTTATTATGGTATTAAAGCGCTCCTTTATGGTACCGAATATCTCGGTAATATCCTCGCCCTTTACCGCAGCCTCATAGCAACGGTATAAAAGGTCGGTAACCTTTATATCGTCGGAAAAACGTTTTCCGGGTGCGGAGGGAACGACGTACTTACGGTCGTTTTCCGCCTTAATTATTTTCATTACCTTTCTGAACTGCTCTGCGTCAGCAAGAGAGCTGCCGCCGAACTTTACGACTTTAACCATTATATTACCTCTCTGAAAAATTTTTACGAATTAACATCTTTATTATTATATAATATTTTTAAACTTTTGTCAACAAGTAAACGTATAAAAATTTATAATTTCACTTTATGCACATAAAAATGCGTTTTTCAGTCATTTTTTTTACGAAATACTACTATAATATACTAAAGTTTCCCGCTATATCCTCAAAAACGAGCCTTACCGACAAAACAAATTCTAACTTAAAATCCTTTTTTCGGAGCTTTTATGCCTAAAATCAAATTCCCGCTGTTAACCCTTGTTTTTTTCGTTACCGCCGCCTTTGACAGCAGCGGAGAAAGCCTTGCCACCGTCCTTGCCGCGTTTATCCACGAGGCAGGTCATATTGTCGTAATGCTTACGCAGGGAATAGGACTGCGCGACATAACCGTTACTCCCTACGGACTTGAAATAAACAAAAAAAGAGACTATAAGAGTTTTTTTGAAGAAATCTCCGTCAGTCTCTCGGGTTCGCTTGTAAATCTGATTACCTTTCTGCTTTTTTACAGACAAAGCGGGTTTCTGCTTCTTCTGTCCGAGGCGTCTCTGCTGCTCGGAATACTGAATCTCCTGCCTGTACTATGTCTTGACGGCGGCTCGGCGCTAAGCGCTGTGCTTTCCCTCTTTTGTCTGCCTGATAAGGCGGAAAAAATATGCCGACGGGTATCGTTCATAACGCTTATCGCTATGTGGATTCCCGCCGCTTACGTATTTATGTTTTCCGGTTGCAACTATTCGCTTTTCATTATGTGCCTCTGGCTTTTCGGGAAGATATTTTGCGCAGGCGGATAATTTTAATAAATGGTGGCACACCTCGAAAAAAGGAGCAGCTTAGTTAAGACTGCTCCTATAATAATTGCTTTTTCACCCCGTTATTTTGCAAACGAAGGTTTTATGCGAAAACCTTTTTGCCGCTTCTTCTGCCACCGTTTTATCGGTAAAGATACCGCATACGGTAGGACCGCTTCCGCAGAGAAGCGTTCTTTCAGCGCCAAGCTTTGCAAACGTCTCGGAAAGCCTTGATACATGTTGGTTACAAAGCTCAAAATCGTTACTTAACGCAGCTAAAAACATACCCGTGTCGCCGTTTTCAATTGCGTCTTTCATTGCGGACTCCGTACCGTCAAGACAGGATACGTCCCCGCCCTTTGCCTCGTCAAGAAGTCGGTACATCTCACCCGTGGACGGTTTT
>JAZRDX010000114.1:0-12670 GCA_045660565.1 Eubacteriales bacterium | reverse complement strand
GTCCCGACGGTCATTGCTCTGAATGACGGCGTGTGATGCTTTTGTCAAACTTCGGGCGAGATAATGTAGGGACCGGCGTCCCCGACGGTCATTTCTCGGAATTGTGTGATGCTTTTGTTAAATTTCGGGCGAGATAATGTAGGGCTCGGTGTCCCGACGGTCATTGCTCGGAATGACGGCGTGTGATGCTTTTGTCAAACTTCGGGCGAGGTAATGTAGGGACCGGCGTTCCGACGGTCATTGCTCTGAATGACGGCGTGTGATGCTTTTGTCAAACTTCGGGCGAGATAATGTAGGGACCGGCGTCCTGACGGTCATTGCTCGGAATGACGGTGTGTGATGCTTTTATCAAATTTCGGGCGAGGTAATGTAGGGACCGGCGTCCCCGACGGTCCGTTTGATTTCTAATAAAAAACAATTACGGCAAAGCCGTTTTTAGAAGAAAGGAAACTTGAATATGGAAAAGGTAAGAATAGGTATTATAGGCTGTGGCGGTATAGCTAACGGAAAGCATATGCCCTCGCTTGCCAAGCTTAAAAACGTAGAAATGGTTGCTTTCTGCGATATAGTCATTGACAAAGCAAAGGAAGCTGCAAAGAAATACGGAACCCCCGACGCAGCCGTTTACGAGGACTATAAGGAGCTTTTAAAGGATAAGACCATTGACGTTGTTCACGTATGTACCCCTAACCGCTCCCATAGCTTTATAACCGTTGACGCTCTTGAATCGGGTAAGCACGTTATGTGCGAAAAGCCGATGGCTATAAACTCTGTTGAAGCAAAGAAAATGCTTGATGCCGCAAAGCGCACAGGCAAGAAGCTTACGATTGGATATCAGAGCAGACAGAGAGCCGACTCTCAGTATCTTAAGGCTGAGGCTGATGCGGGAGTATTCGGTGATATATACTATGCTAAAGCAACGGCTATCCGCCGCAGAGCGGTTCCTACGTGGGGAGTGTTCCTTAACGAATACGAGCAGGGTGGCGGTCCTCTTATCGATATAGGAACCCACGCTCTTGACCTTACTCTTTGGGTAATGAACAACTACAAGCCGAAGTACTGTGTAGGAACCACCTACCACAAGCTTAACGACCAGACCAACACGGCGAACGCTTGGGGCGACTGGGATCCCGAAAAGTTCTCCGTTGAGGACAGTGCTTTCGGATTTATAGTAATGGAAAACGGCGCAACGATCAATCTTGAATCCTCCTGGGCGCTTAACACCACCGACGTAAGAGAGGCTGTAACCTCCGTTTGCGGAACGCTTGCGGGCGGTCAGCTTATCCCCGGCGAGAAGGTAGAGATAAACGGCGTAAGAAACGGACGTCAGTACGTAACCACACCTAATATGAAGGCGGGCGGTGCGGCGTTCTACGCAGGCGGCGGAGATACCGATATGGCTTCTCTCGAGGCAAGACAGTGGATAGACGCAATAGTTAACGACACCGATCCCTGCGTTCTTCCCGAGCAGGCTTACTGCGTAACCAGAATACTTGAGGGAATCTACGAATCCGCAAAGACCGGAAAGCCGTTCTATTTTGAAAACAACTAATAAAAATAATCATACATAGAAAGGGAATAAGAAAATGAAACTTTGTGTACTTGCTAACCTTTACGGAAATAAGACACTTGACGAAACACTTTGCAGACTTAAATCTCTCGGTGTTGAGGCTGTTGAAATAGGCGCGGGAGGATACCCCGGAAAGGCTCACTGTAACCCTGCCGAGCTTCTTGCCGACGGCAAAAAGCTTGACGAGTTTAAGGCTACAATTGATAAATACGGCATCGAGGTTGCCGCTCTTGCAACTCACGGAAACTGCGTTCACCCCGATAAGGAGATAGCGAAATCCTTTGAGGAGGATTTCAGAAACACCGTTCTTCTTGCAGAGAAGATAGGCGTTGATACCATTATAACCTTCTCCGGCTGCCCCGGAGATTTCCCCGGTGCAAAATATCCGAACTGGGTAACCTGCCCGTGGCCCGAGGATTTCCTTAAGATACTTGACTATCAGTGGAACGAGGTTCTCATTCCTTACTGGAAAGAGGCTGTTAAGTTTGCAAACGCTCACGGTGTAACCAAGATAGCTCTTGAAATGCACCCCGGCTTCTGTGTATATAACCCCGAAACGCTTCTGAAGCTCAGAAAAGCCGTTGGTGATACCATCGGAGCTAACTTCGATCCTTCTCACCTTGTATGGCAGGGAATTGATCCCGTTGCGGCTATCAGAGAGCTTGAGGGCGCTATCTACCACTTCCACGCGAAGGATACTAAGATCGATCCGTATAATAACGCTAAGAACGGTGTTCTCGACACCAAGCACTACGGAGACGAAATTCACCGTAGCTGGATATTCCGTACCGTTGGCTACGGACACGACGCACAGTACTGGAAGGATATGGCATCTAACCTCCGTCTCGTAGGCTACGACAAGGTTATGTCGATAGAGCACGAGGATAGCCTTATGTCTATTGACGAGGGACTTGAAAAGGCTGTTGCGTTCCTTAAAGACGTTATCATTTCCGAGCCGAAGCCCGGAAGCATGGCGTGGGCGTAAGCGCGAAACGAAACTGTAAATATATCAAAAAACAGGCACAGCGTGCCTGTTTTTTGTGTCGGTAAAGAATATAGCTAACAAAAACAGCAGTTCATTGAACTGCTGTTTTTTTGTTTTACATACTTATATTCTGGGGGTTCTGTCCTTAGCGGAAATTGCTGCTTCCTTAAGAAGAGCCTTAAGCTCCGGATCCTCTTCCTTCTCGCTGTAATTGAGAAGATGCTCGGTTACGTCCTTGGTTCCGTTCATAAGTAAGGACTTGGTTGCCGCGCGGCGGATATCGATGTCCTCGTCGCGGAGAGCCGCCATAAGAAGAGCAACGCTTTCACGGTGCTTTATAAGACGAAGCGCGTCAAGAGCGGCAAGACGGGTTTCCTTCGGGCTGCTTTCGTCAGCAGCTGCCTCAAGCTTACCTATAAGACCCTTGTTAGCGTAGTCCTCCATTCTTTCCGGAAGAGGTTTTTTCTTGAATATATCAAATAATCCCATTTTGTTTCTCCTTAAAAATATTATTATTATTTGTATTTACATCATTATATCATTATATTGTGAACTTAATATTAATTCAAAGGCTCTAATATAAAAATATTTATAAGATTTTACAAATTTAATCAGTCGTTTAAATGAAGCTTTATGTAATCCATGTAACGGTTCCAGTCGTAACGGGAAAGGAAATGCATTCCGGGACGCTTGTGGTATCCGATACGTCCCTTATGGAAGTATTCGCCACCTTCCGGAATAGCGTCGCTATGAACAAGACCGACGAGACCGAGCTTTTCGTAGGATTCGGATGCCGCCGCGGCAGATAAAAATTCGGACGTAGGATCTGCCCACTTGTCCTCGGAGGCAGAGGCAACGTAGACGTAACGGGGAGCAATCGACGCGAGCAGGAAATGCTGGTCGAATACGTCGGGAATATTGGTTTCTCTGTATTTCTGTGCGTTCTTGCAGAACCAGTAGGGGAACATGTTGGTTATATCGGTTATAAGCTCACCTCTGTTTGCGCGGACGGTTAAGTCTTTACCCTGACCTGAGTTTCCTCTGTGAAGCGCGGCGCCGAAGCAGCCCGAATCGTTGGAAATTACGTACTTAAAGCGTGTGTCGAGCATACCGGTAAGGAGAGCGGTCTTTCCGAGACGGGAGTGTCCTATTACAGCCGCATTATTGGGATCGACAGAGGGAATGGTAAGCGCATAATCAAGTATACGCATCGCCGCAAACGACCAGAGTCCTATCTTTCCGCAGGTATTATCGTTTTCCTGACCGTTAGGCAGAAGTATGCCCGCAAGACCGTTTGAAAAGTCTCCGTCGTCGCTTGTAACGTCCTTATAGCAAACGGAAAATACGTCAAAGTCCCCGTCCGCGATTTCTTCCATAGGGTAGTAAAAGCTTGCAAGTCCGGGGTGGAAGTTCAAGAATACGAAAAACGGGTGCTTTTTGCCGTCGTTATGTATTTCGCGTAAAACGTCAAAGCTGTGGCTTCCGTAAACGGTGCTTACAGTCATAGTAACCGTTGAAAGCTCAACGGTTCCCGACACCATACGTTTATCAATTATCTTAGGCTCAGAGACACTTACGCTGTAATCAACGTTCGGCTGAAATCCAAATTCGTTTTCCTGGAGAATTTCAAGTATTTTTTCTCTTTCGGGGATAACGGGAAGCTTTCTTTCACTCAAAAGGCTTTGAAGACTCATAGGTTTTCTCCTTTTTATATAACGTTTTGGTAGTTATTTAAACGATACCATAAATAAATTAAGATAAGGTACGGCTGGTGTAAATAAAATGTTAATAAAACGCATCTGCTATTGCATTTGATATAAAAATAACGTATAATAGTTATAAATTTTTATAATACACATTCGGCATGTAAATAAATGTGTACATCAGAAAGGAACCGGAAAATGGACATACTTTACAGAAACCTGTGGACTGTAACGCCCACGGAAATGACAAAGCTTGTAATCATGTGGATTATAGGAGGAATTCTTATTTTCCTCGCTATAAAGAAGGAGATGGAGCCGACGCTTCTGCTTCCGATGGGATTTGGTGCGATACTCGTCAACCTGCCTAATTCGGGTGCGCTCGAAACTCTTGAAACTCTTTTTAACGCAGGTATCGCAAACGAGCTTTTCCCACTTATACTCTTTATCGGTATAGGAGCGATGATAGATTTCACTCCGCTTCTTACCAACCCTAAGCTTATGATATTCGGTGCCGCGGCGCAGTTCGGTATATTCTTTACGCTGTTTTTGGCATC
Source organism: Eubacteriales bacterium (assembly GCA_045660565.1). Taxonomy (GTDB): domain Bacteria; phylum Bacillota; class Clostridia; order Oscillospirales; family CAG-272; genus SIG673. Next base: position 7,858 of record JAZRDX010000114.1, on the reverse strand, counting down.
ATTCTTCTTCGAGCTCCCCGATGCGGCTTCGATAGCGATTATCGGTGCTGCTGACGGACCTACCTCTATTTTCGTAGCTCAGCAGCTTAATTCCTCTTATACGGGAGCGATAATGGTTGCGGCGTATTCCTATATGGCACTCGTTCCGATAGTTCAGCCGCCTGTTATCAAGCTTTGCACAACCAAAAAAGAGCGTCTCATAAGAATGACCTTTAACGGAAAAGAGGTTTCGAAGCTTACCAAGATTCTCTTTCCTATCGGCGTTACGATAATAGTTGGTATTGTTGCTCCTACGGCGGTAGCTCTTATCGGATTCCTTATGTTCGGTAACCTTATCCGTGAGTGCGGAGTTCTTAATTCACTTTCGGAAACCGCTCAAAAGGTTCTTGCAAACCTTGTTACGATATTCCTCGGAATCACTATTTCCCTTAAAATGCAAGCGGATCAGTTTTTATCTCCCGCAACCCTTCTTATTCTCGGACTCGGTCTTTTCGCCTTCATATTTGATACCTTTGGCGGAGTTATGATAGCTAAGCTTATGAACCTTTTCCTCCCCGAGGGAAAGAAGATAAACCCGATGATAGGCGCTGCGGGTATTTCCGCATTCCCGATGTCGGCAAGAGTTGTTAATAAGTTAGGACTTGAGGAGGACAATCAGAACTTCCTTCTTATGCATTCGATAGGTGTTAACGTTTCCGGACAGGTGGCATCGGTTATCGCAGGCGGACTTATACTCAGCTTCTTCGCCGGTTAATTACAGTAATGGAGGAATTTATAATATGAAATTTAAATTAATTAACAGAATACTTAACGCCGGCGCAGAGGTTGCCGGAGAGGTAACAGAAGAGGCAGTGGATGCCGGTATGAAATTCGGTTATGACGCTGATAAATTTTGGAAGGCTCTTACCTGGATGGGTGAGGGAATGCTCGGTATATTTATCGTAACCGGAGTTATTATCCTGTCGGTTATGCTTCTTAACAAGCTTACGTCGCCTAAGAAATAATAATTAAATAAAGAAAAGAGCGAGTGTTTTTCACTCGCTCTTTTGTATTGCTGCTTTATAAGATGAAAAAATATCCAACCGCATAGCGGGTGGTATTTCAGTTTCGGGCATAGCCCTAAGGATAGTGGCGGCGCACAAGTGCGCTTTTGATTGGCCTGCCAGCCATGCAATTGTTACGTAAATCCGCTTGAGCGGGACAAAACCAGAGCCTCCCTTGTGTAAAGGGAGGTGGCATCCGCTTGTCGGATGACGGAGGGATTGTAATTATAAAAATCAAAGCAATACAAGCCCTCAGTCAGCTTAGCTTGAACCCCAAAAACTCGCCTTGTTCGTTTTCGGGAACCCGGCGCTGACAGCTCCCTTTGCACAAGGGAGCCTTTGCCTCGAGAACATTCTGCGCTGACTTTTTGTTTGTTTTCTGCTTATCGTCAAAGCCTACATGGAACCTCGCCACTATGGCGGGGGGCGTGATACAAAAGAAAAGAGCGGGTGTTTTTCACTCGCTCTTTTGTATTGTTGCTTTATAAGATGAAAAAACGCGGTCTCTTTCGAAACCGCGTTTTTAACGTTATATTTATTATTTGGAAAGTACAATGTTAAGTGTCTGACCTGCCGCTGCAGCGGTTCTGTCAACCGTTATAACATTGCCGTTAAGTGCAAGACCTGCATCTGCGCTTACTACCGTACGTGCTGCGTCGATGGTTATCGAGCCGCCGGTCTGGTTATCAGTTGCAAAGTGAGTGAAGTCTGCGATCGAAATTGTTATGCTGGTTGCATCCTCTTTAACAAGAACGGTACATGCAAAGTCAGCGGCCTTGATTACTCCGCTGAACGCAGAGTTGTTCTCGGCAACCGTTGTTGCTTTCCAGAAGGTAAATCCGGATGCTCCGGAGGAGATGTCCACAACAGCCTGAAGCGTATCGTTGTTGGAAATTACGTTGTAGCCGACAGCCTCGGTGTATTCGAAGAACTCAGAGATGGACGCGCCGGGAAGGATTGCATATTCGTAAGTAGCGTTCTTCGGTGTTACTCCGTGATCGAACCAAAGCTCGATGAAGTTACCGCCCGAGGTCTTGCTGAGACGTGCGTTGAGCGCGTCGTTCTTATGGGTGGGAACGTATATTCCGCCGTATTTAGAGAAGAACAGAGCGTTGTTGGTAAGCAGAGAAGATGAGCTGTTCGGGGTTAATGAGTTATCGGGGTTCTGCGGATCGTCCGCTGAAAGGATAATGGAGTTGTTATCTCCGTAGAAAACGTTTTCTATAATGGTCTCTATGGTCTGCGGCTTTTCAATACTCGGCTTAGTGTTAAGAGAGGTGTTGGAGATACCTGCGCCGAGGCAAACTACTTCGTCGTCGAATACGAACCATGATTTCTTTGCCGTAAGGTCGGAGAGGTATTCGTTGTTGTTGTTGCGCATGCTGTTCGCTGCAACGGAGAAGTCGCCGTTGGTTGCAAAACCTGCGTAAGACGTCATTCCGGTAAATCCGCCGCCGTTGTCAGAGATTCTGTTTCTGTTGTCAACCGTCGTTCCGGGAAGTCTGCCGTAATTTACGTACTGCCAATAAACGTTGTTGTGCTGATAGTACGGATTGCTTAAAAGAAGCATTCCGTCGCCCTCGAACCAACCGCTTCCGTTTACAGCACCGAGAATTTCCTTGTTAATGTCAAGGTATACCGGTCTGGTTTCGTACTTGGCGGAACGGATAGAGGAGAGGGAGAGCGCCGCAGAATATCTGGGACCTGCGATTACCAGCTTATCCATCGAAGCGAACGGATGTGCGCCGCTTACAGTCTTAGAGGTAAGCTTGTTGTTGTTTTCAATATCTTGGAATGCGCGGATACCGTATGCGGTAAGATAAGGAACGAAGGAAGTGTTTCCGCTTGAAGCATATGCCTTTACTATCGACTTAAGCTCGCTTGCTCTTGTATTGTCAAGAAGCTCTGTGAGGATAAGTATGGTGGAAACACCGAGTGCTCCCATCTCATCGGATTCCGCAATGTAAGAGCCGGTGGTTACCGCTATTGAGCTTCCATTGTATATAGAAGGAATAACGGAGTTTATAGCCCAGTCGTAAAGGAAATCAACCGCTTTGATGTCATCGGGCAGATCAGCCTTGGTTCCGTTTAACGCATAAACGAGAGTCGTTAAAGCATTAAATGCCATTATACCCTGAGAACCGGAGGCGGCAACGCTGTCGGCTGCTATGTACGAGCCATCCGCATAAAGTCCCTGTCCCGAGGTTACAAGATTAAAGAAGGTAGTAACGTATTTCTCGGAAAGCTCTTTTACTCTGTCGCTGTTGCCCATAAGAGCTGCCGCACCTATCATTATGTAAAGACTGCGGTTTTCGTTTACCGCGTCTCCGATAGGAAGAGGAACCTTTATATCAAGTATCTCGGCATAGTTTTTGATCTTCTTACCGCTGAGCTTGTTGTTCTCGTCAAGGATGATGAGAGTGTTTAAGAGGAATTCCGCAATAAGAAGTCTTTCGTTTTCCGTCCATGATTTCTGGGTATGTCCCGCAACGGGAAGACCGTAGAGTTCGTTGTAACCGTATTCAAGAGCGTTTTTGATGTTCTTCATTACAGAGCTCTTGTGGTAATAAGCTGAACCCTTGGTTGACCACGCCTTCGCTAAGGTGTATAACTTTCTGTAGTGAGCTATCTGAGGGATATCCTCGTTCTTTATTGTTGTGCCGGGCCATGATCCCGATGTGTTGATGGTTCCGTTTGCCTCCGCAGCCTTTTCGTCAAGGTCTGCTATGTAAAGCTTTCCTGATTCGGATTTGGCATCAATCTTGCCTTGTCCCTCGATAAGCTCTGCGTAACGGTCTATGACCTTTGCGTCAACTCTACCGCAGCTGAGTATCCAGAGAGGCATCATGGCAAGTGTAAGAATAATTGCTGTAAGTCTTACTATGCGCTTGATTTTCATTTTGGTTTTTATCTCCTTTTGTAGTTTTTTTACGTTGTGCGTAAAGCTACTGCTTAATGTAAATTATATTATATTTTATTTCAAAATGGTTGAACAGAATGTTAATATTTTAATAATTACGAAGGTTTTTTCGCGAGTATTTTTATGCACTATGCATATTTGACAAAAAGCGCTCAGGGGTTTTGTTGGGGTTTACAAAAAGAAAATAAAACTTAAATTTTTTGTGAATTTTTATAAGATGTGAAAAATCCACAAAAACGCATAGTGGTTTTTGTCAAGGTGAACAGATTGAACATTTTGACATAATTAAAGCGTAAACTTTGGTTACTTTTTTGGCAAGATTAATAATTATGTTACAATTTAGAAATTGCTTTTTCGGAAAAGCTATGATATACTTATTACAAAGTTTTTGATTTTAAAAAAAGAAAGGGTTGATTTATTTGAAAAGAGCAATATCGCTATTGCTTATACTCGCAACCTTAATGGGTTGCTGCACCATGCTGTTTGCTTGTAAAAAAGACAAGACGGATGGTACTGAGGGTGATAACGGTCTGAATTACGCTACCGAGGCGGTAGTGGATTTCGGTGTTGCCGAAAATATCACTGCAAGCGGACTTACGGTGAAAACGGACGTGATCAAAACCGCTGCTAACGCCGCGTCCTGGAAGCCTGCCGAAAAGGCAACCGTCGAGTTTGCTGTTCCCGAAGGAAAGACTGATATGACCTTGTACAAGGAAATCAGTGTCTGGATGAACAACGTTTCCGGAAAGGAATATAAGCTTGTAATAACACTTACGAGTGAAAATCCCGGAACAGACGGTATTGTTGACGGATACAAAACCGTTGCGATCAACGTCCATCCGGGCTGGCAGATGTACAACATACCGTTCAGTGAACTGATCACGATCGGAACTCCTATGGGCTTTAAGAGTATCACGAAGATTTCGTTCAGCACCGCCGACGGAGTTGACGCGAGTGGAGTTGAAATCGTTATCGATACTATCAACAGAAAGACGCAGAAGTTCGGAACCACGAAGTTCTTCGAAAGCTATCCCGAAGTAAAAGACGCGGTTCTGTTCTACGATCAGCACAATAAATATCTCTACAACCAGAGCCGTTACGTTCTCGAAGAGGGTAAGGAGCTTGTTGAGATAACGGCTGACACAAATACCGTTTACGTTCCGATTTCTATTCTTGCGGAGCACAGAGGCGCAACGGATATTGTTTCAAGCGCTGAAAAAGTATCATTTAATTATAATGGTACCGCGTACGAGTTCACGCCTGCGTCGGATATAGTATTTACCGGAGACGAGCGCGGATATATTCCCGGTCAGACCAAAACGGTAAAGCCCGTTGTTATGGGTAACTACATAATGCTTCCTATGGAGTACTGCGCAAACCTTTTCGGTTATAAGCTTTACTACAATAAAATGGGACTTGCGATATTCTCCGATACGGAAAAGCTTTTCTTCCAGAACGGTACACCGTACACCGAGGATTCTCTTGACTGTAACGACTATGTTTACGACCTTATTCTTCAGCTTGTAAACGACTACTATACCGGAAAAGAGCTTCTCCAGAATATGGATGAGCTTTACGGTACTGAAAGCGGAACAATGAGACTTCTCGTAAATCAGGAGCGTATCGACGAGCTTCGTGAGCTTGTTGACACCGACCCCTTCTACGGTTCATGGTTCCAGAAGTTCGAGCAGCAGTACAGCCAGAATCTTCCTACAAAGAAATTCGTATTCGGACTTTACGACGGTATCCGTATGCTTGATATCGCCCGTGAATTCCAGGAGCTTTGCATCGCTTACGGCTTCCTCTATAAGATGACCGATAAGGATGAATACGCTCAGGTTGTTCTTAACGCTATGCTTGATTACACGGCGATGGTTGACCCGTGGACAAAATGTCCGTCATGGCACGTTGAGCACCCCATCGACTTCGGAGAAATTCTCTACGGTTATGCTATTGGATATAACTGGCTGTACGATTGGTATACCGATGAGGACCGCGAGACCATAGAAGAAGCGGCGTGGAATATCGGATACGGTACCTTCCTCGGCTTCGGTAAGTCCATGCAGTGGTGGGCGGATACCAATAACTTCGACGAGTACTGGGCAAACAGAACCGAAAAGGAAATAGAAGAAAACGACTACATTATTCTTAAGAACCAGGGACGTGTCGGCTGGTACTACCCCGGAACCGAAAAGCTTAAGGAATTCGGTATAACCCAGGATAACGGACTTCTGAAGCCCTATACCTGTACTACCGAGCATCAGTACGACCAGGAAATGTGGGTTAACAACTATAACGCGGTATGTAACGGAGGACTTATAAACTTCCTCATAGCGTTTGCAAACGTTAACGAAAACTTCAGAGCGGCTTCTGAATATACCCTCGACTGCACAAACTTTGCTATACAGTGGGGATTCAAGGATGCCTACGCGCCCGACGGCGGATACCCCGAAGGATACGGTTATTGGGACTACGGTACCCGTTACTCCGCTCAGCTGCTTGAGGCTATGCACTGTGCAACGGGAATAGACCAGAGCTTTATCGACCTTCCCGGCTTTGCGGAAAGCTTCTATTATTCAATTTATATCGGAACTTATACCGTTGGAGGTTGGAACTATCACGACAACGGAGAAGATCCGAGCCTTTTGACGACGCAGCTACATCCATGGGCGGCATACAGACTGAACGATAAGGATTTAGCAGTACACTACGTCAGACGTTATCTTGATGATTCGGCTACTAACCACGCATTCTCCCTTATGTACTATGAGCCTGAGCTTGTTTCAACGGAGAGCGAGCTTGCTCTCGATAACACCTGGAGCGGACTTTCCATGAGCGTATTCCGTTCTGACTGGGAGACCGAAAACGTATTCGCTGGACTTCACGGCGGTTGGAACAACTGGTCTCACTCCATGCACGACATCGGACAGTTCATCGTTGAGTTTGACGGCGTAAGATTCTTCACCGTTCTCGGTAAGGACGATTATAACATCGTTGCGTACCCCGGACCAGGTGAAAGCCCTGATAGCCCGAGATATAAATCCAATCCTCAGGGATATTGGTTGTACAGAAACCGCGCTGAAGGAACGAATACGCTTGTTATAGACCCTGTAACGGTTAACACGAGTAACTTCTCAAGAGGCGACGCAGGACAGGGTAAAAACTGGGACCAGATGCACGACGTATATTCCAAGACGCTCCGTTATGAAAGCGGAAAGAATTCCGGACTTGCTATCGTTGATATGTCGGTAGCATATGACGCACCTTACCTCAGCAGAATGGTTAAGGGCTCCGGTAGAAGAGGACTTCTCCTCACCGAGAACCGTTCGACCGTTGTTATTCAGGATGAGTTCACCCTTACCGCCGACCAGAAGCATACCGTTTACTGGTTCGGTCATACGATTAAGGGTATGGAATGTATTATCAGCGAAGATAAGCAGACTGCTATCCTCACCAAGGACGGTAAGAGTATGCTTGTTCAGATAGTAAAGCCGAAGGGCGCAACCTATAACTTCGAGTTCTCCTTCGGACCTGCTGATTACCTGCCCGAAACCGGACTCAGCTCGGTTGACCTTGAGTACTCCCGTGTTGGACTTGGTAAGCTTACCGCAAAGGGTACAAACCTTTCCGGAACCATTAAGCTTGCTATCGTCTGCCGTCTGCTTTCCTCCGGTCCTTCCAGCTACACCTACACCGATCTTGACGATTGGAAGGTAGACTAATCGGGTAGCACCCGATGGCATATTGCGACGCGTACCGATAGCGAACATATCGAACGTCGCTAAGCAAATGTTATGTGGGAATTTTGCAGAGGCGTGCACGTCCGCAAAATCACAGCTAAGGATTAGAATTAGGAAAATACAAACAAAAAATGCATCGCTTCGGCGGTGCATTT
>JAZRDX010000113.1:0-4478 GCA_045660565.1 Eubacteriales bacterium | reverse complement strand
ACCCTCATTCTTGCCCATATATTTAAATATGTATTTTGACACGGCTTCGCGCCCGTTTTCGTCCTTGTTTCTGTTGCGAATATATTCGCAACTCGTAAAGCCATATCGCCAATCGGTGATATTATATAACGCGTTACCTTTGTGCTTAAGAGGAAGGCTGTTATGCGGATTAATAGCGGCAGATAGCTTATTTTTAAGCGCAGAGCTGTTCATTATTGCGTGGAAGTGAATATCCCCCTTTTGGGTGTATTCGGGTACACAAACATATTTTAAACCTTTGCGCTGTACTCTATTTGAAAGCCAGGGGGCTAAAACCTCATAGCATTTATCATATGAAGACTTATCATCTATGTTTTCGGGTGAATATGTGAAAGTACAAAATATATCAAGGTCAGGATTGCACATGATAATATCAAAAGCGTTGATTTTTGCCCGCCTTCTTGCCCTTTCAATATTTGCGGCAACATCTGTGGTAATATCGTTTTGTGTATCATTATCAAAGGAGCTGATTTTGTCGGAAAAGTCTTTGATTTCTTCCCAGCCAGACGGCTTAAATATGGGTACCGAAAATCTTTGTATTGAAGCAAGTCGTTTTACTGTATTTCCGTCTGAGTCTGTGGAAAAGTAATATTTTACTTTGGTTGTAAAAGTGATTAAGTTTTCGGATAGTGGCTTAATTTTTGAGGTATCGGCAACGGTCATTTGATGTAATACTGTCCTATAAATCAAGTATATAGTGTTTTTCAGTATTTGAAGCGAATATCCCCCCCACCGCCCCCAAGGGCTCAGGCTCAAGAGATGTTAAATAAAAAGAGCAGGGTTATTCCCTACTCTTACTTTTTTCGAGCCGATACCCAACCAACACAGTGCCATTATCGGCGTGAGGCGTGTTATGGTACACAGTTGGGTGTAGATAGTTTATTTACCATCTCCGTCGCCTATTAGCATTATAACATACAAAACGCAAAAAGTCAACAGGTGATAGAAAAATAATCGAAAAAAGTTTTATTTGCATGGGAATATTCATAATATATAGGTTAGCGGAGCATCCGCGGCGCGCGAGCGTCCCGCTATTCTTATTACACAGCCGCCAGCGGTACCAAATTTAAATTTTGTATAATATCCTTTGGATATTAAACAAAATTAACTGGTTAATTTGGTATAATAAGATGCATATAATTTTCCAAAAGGCTAATTATTGGGATTTCGGCTTTTTTACTTTAATTACAGTAATTTCGGTACTACTTAATTTCTAAAATCTATTCAGTCTATAAAATCTGAAGGAAATTTTCTATAATAAATACTTCGTGCAGTTTTAATGCTGTTTACGTTAACCCTTATTTTAAAGTCTGTATAGTCTCCCCTGCTCTTTTAAAATCAAAATTTAATTCCTAAGTTCTATTTTCTGTTTCGAGGTCATATTTATTGAGTGTACAAGCATTTACGGACAAGTTAGCCGTACAATACACGCAATAAAGCAATATAATGAACGTATTAGCCGTAAAGCGCGGCGGAAAGGCAAAAATTGTTTACCGAAGAAAAAATACAAGCGGAAAAAGAAAAAATAAATGCTTACATATCCTCTCTTTTTCCCGAACATATAAAATCAGCATGTAAAAACTATCTTTCGGCATATCCAGGCATCAGTGAGGTAAGATTGCATCTTGCCTCTCCCCTTTCCTTTACGCTTCCCGATAAAAACCTTGTTACAGGGATAAAGTGCGGTCGCGAGGATATAGCTTACTGCATTGATAAAATGACCGAGAGCAACTTCGGTCGCTTTGAGGATATGATGAAATCCGGGTATATTACGCTTAAAAACGGCTGTCGAGCCGGAATATCGGGAGACGTTTTTACTTTAAACAGCAAAATTAAGACACTTAGGAGCATAAACTCAATAAATATACGGCTTCCAAGTGTTCTTTTTACAGAAAACAGAGAGCTTATGGAATATCTTGAAAAAAACAACCATACAAAAAGTGTACTTGTTATCTCCCCTCCCGGTGTCGGAAAAACTACTGTGCTTAAAAATATTGCATATTCTCTATCCACACCGCCCGTATCTAAGCGGGTTGCAGTAGTGGATACGCGACACGAGCTGTATTTCGAGGGCGCCTCTTCCCTTTCGGATTATTTTTTCGGATACCCTAAAGCTGAAGGTATAAGTATTGCCGCCACTTATTTTAACCCACAGTACATTATCTGCGATGAAATCGGAAGCGAGGACGACACTGAGGCGATCTCATCGCTTCAGCATATCGGAGTACCGCTCATCGCTTCTGCGCACGCAGAAAGCTTTTTTGATATTAAGCTGCGTAAAAACCTAAGAATATTGCTTGAAAACTGCGTTTTTGATGCAATTATGCGCTTATATCGGGTAAATAACATCGTAAGGACGGAAATAAAACCGGTTAGTGAAATTTTTAAATAAACACAAAACTAAGGTGAAAAAATGAAGCTTGCAGTGTCTTTTTTACTTGTTTTATTGTCAATTTTACTTGCTTATTTAAAAACGTCAGAGCTTAGACACAATGTCAAAAACAGCCTCCTGTTAGTTAAACTATCGGAGAAAATAAAAAATAATATAGGTGGGGAAATGCGCTCTCTGCTAAGTCTTTCCGAGGAGTTTTTTAACGAAAGCTCCCCTTTTGCGCTCGCTTTTACCTCTACAGATATTCTTATGAATTATTTAAATACCGAGTTTTCTGCTCTGCCCTATATTTCCGAATACGTAAATGAACTTAGTAAAATCCCCGTTCTTTCGTCGGACGAGCTGTACGGATGCAGTAAAAAGCTTATAGAAATAGCCGAAAAAGGATGTGATGAGATCTCGCTGCGATACAAAAACGACAGTAAAAACGCTTATATCCTTTTTCCGGGCATAATCTCGGTTTTTATACTTATATTGCTTTAAACTATGACTGAGCAAAAAAAGGAAAACAAATGACTTAGGAGAATAATATGGACCTCGGAATTATACTTAAAATCGCGGGAATAGGGCTTATTGTAAGTGTTTTGTGTCAGGTTCTAAGCAAAAACGGACGTGATACCGAAGCTACAATGGTTTCGCTTGCGGGAATAATGGTAGTGCTTTTTATGCTGGTCGGTAAGCTTTCCGAGCTTATAAAGATTATAGAAGGAGTTTTTGGAATTGGCTAGTATTTATAAGATATGCGGCGCCGCTATTATAGCGCTTGTAATATCCGCAGTGCTAAAAAACAGAAGCTCCTCCGTTGCCCCTTATCTGACAGAAATAACATCAATACTGATTATTTCAAGTATTATAACAACGCTGCTTCCTCTCGTTACCTTTATTAAAGGACTTGCGGCAGACGGTGCTGTAAAATACGACGTATTTGAAACGCTAATCAAATCAGCGGTGATAGCAACTGTTTGTCAGGTGGTATACGATCTGTGTAAGGATAACGGAGAAAATATGCTTGCCTCTGCCGTTGAGTTTGCAGGAAATGCCGAAATAATACTTTTATCACTTCCACTTGTAAGCGGTCTATTAAAGGACACCTTTGAAATGCTTAGCGTATGAAAAAAATAATTTTTGTACTGATTACGCTTTTGATGTTTTCCTTCCCGGTCTTTGCTGATGACATAACTGTAACAGACGAAGATTTATCGGAAAGCTTTAAAAGTGAAAATTACATACCTGATGAGGTTCAAAATATCCTTAATGACAATAATCTCGATATAAATAGCCCCAAGATGGCAAATGACCTTTTGGGGTTAGTTTTAAACACATTAAAATCGGTTTTCGCTGAATTTTCGAAACATATCGCATTATTACTTGCAATAATCGTGTTTGTTTCAATATTTTACAAATTTATTGATAATAAGACATTTAAGACGATAATTTCTTATATTATTTCTTTGTTAACGATAATAGAAGTGTTCAGCATAGTTAAAAAAATAATCTCTACCACCTCCGAGACTTTAACATCTGTAAGTGAAATATTAACTGCTGTAATGCCTGTTTTTTCTGCCGTACTGTTAATGGGTGGAAGCACCTTTACTGCTTTTACGCAAAGCGCATCATTCGCGGCAGTACTTACGCTACTGAATATAATAATCAACACGTTACTTGTCCCCTGCTTAAGCCTTATAATGCTGGTTTTAGTCTTCGAAAGGGTATCCCCACAGTTCTCGGAGCTTAATTTACTTAAGTTTTTAAAGAAAAACACAATAACGGTTATTGTGTTTTTCACAATGATAATGCTTACCGTCATATCATATCAGCATATAATAAGCGCAGGCAAGGATTCCGTGTCCGGAAGAACGGTGAAATTTGCCGCAGCTAACTTTATTCCGATAGTCGGCGCCGCGTTCGGAGAGTCATTAAGAACGCTTGGAGCAGGCGTTAAATACCTGAAAAACACCGTCGGCGGAGCGGTAGCGTTATCACTTATTATAACGGTATTGCCTGTGATTTTACAGACCTTTCTTCTTAAGATTTACTTAAATTTTCT
>JAZRDX010000112.1:0-24805 GCA_045660565.1 Eubacteriales bacterium | reverse complement strand
GTCGTTGGCAACAGCACCGAGCTTAAAAACGTTATTCTTTTCGATAACGTTCAGGTTCCTCATTACAACTACGTAGGAGACTCTATTCTCGGCTACAAATCGCACATGGGCGCAGGCTCGATAACCTCTAACGTAAAAAGCGACAAAACGCTTGTTTTCACCTCTTACGGCGAGCAGCGCTTTGATACAAAAATGAAAAAGTTCGGTGCGATTCTCGGAGACTGCGTAGAGGTTGGATGCGGAAGCGTGCTTAATCCCGGAACGGTCATATCCTCTCACGCATCGGTTTATCCCCTTTCCTCGGTAAGAGGCTTTATCCCCGAAAAACACATTTATAAAAAACAGGGCGAGGTTGTGGAAAGAAGATAAAACCGCACAATTTGTCTCTTATACAGTGATTTTATACAAAATGTACCTTAATAACTTCATACAAACATACTGAAAGGAATAAAAACAATGGGAAGATTATTCGGAACTGACGGAGCGCGCGGCATCGCGAACGACGAGCTTACCTGCGAGCTTGCACTCTCCATAGGACGCGCAACAGCAGTTATTTTAAAAAACAAGGATGAGAAAAAACCGCTTGTAATGGTTGGCGGAGACACGAGAATTTCCACCGATATGCTTGCAAGCAGCGTTATGGCGGGACTTTGCTCGATGGGCGCCGACGTAATGTATCTCGGTGTCGTTGCAACTCCGGCTGTTGCATACCTGGTACGCAAATACAACGCCGACGCGGGTATTATGATTTCCGCGTCGCACAACCCTTCGGAATACAACGGAATCAAGATTTTTTCGGGAGACGGCTTCAAGCTCCCCGATGCTCTTGAGGACCAGATAGAGACTATGATACTTATGCCCGAAAAGTATCTCCATCCGTCATCGAAAAACGTTGGAAAAATAATTCACGCGGAAAACTGCGTAAGCGAATATACCGAGTATCTTAAATCCACCGCATCCGCTGACCTTACCGGTCTTAAAATTGCTATTGACTGCTCCAACGGCAGCGCAAGCAGAACAGCCCCCGAGCTTTTCCGTGCGCTTGGCGCAGAGGTTTCCGTTTTATCCGCGGAGCCTGACGGATACAACATTAACAAGGACTGCGGTTCAACCCATATTGAGGCTCTTGCGGATTACGTCGTTAAAAACTCACTTGACGCAGGCTTTGCGTTTGACGGAGACGCCGATCGCTGTCTCTGTGTAGACGGAAGCGGCGAGCTTGTTGACGGAGATTTCATTCTTGCAATCTGCTCTCTTGATATGAAAAAGAGAAATCTGCTTAAGAACAATACCGTCGTAGGTACTATAATGACAAACTTCGGCTTCACTAAATTCTGCCGCGAAAACGACATTAATTTCATTCCGACGAAGGTTGGAGACAGATACGTTCTTGAGGAAATGAATCTTGGCGACTACAAGCTTGGCGGCGAGCAGTCGGGACACATCATTTTCCGCGACTTTGCTACCACGGGAGACGGTCAGCTTACCGCCATCCAGGTACTGTCTCTTATGGCGAGAAGCAAAAAGACGCTCACTTCTCTTTGCCTTGTTATGGAGCGCGCGCCGCAGGAGCTTATCAACCTTAAGGTAAGCGCAGACGGAAAGCTCCGCTTCTACACCGATCCCGACATAAAGGCGGCAATTAAGAAAGCGGAAGCCGAGCTTTCGGAGACGGGCAGACTTGTAGTAAGACCGTCCGGCACCGAGCCTCTTATCCGCGTTATGACCGAGGGCTCCGACCGCGAGCTTATCGTTAAGGTAGCGCGAGAGGTTGCAGACGCGATAATGAAGGCGCTTAGCTAAATTTAAATAACAAAAGCCTTTCCGTAGGTATCTGAGTTATATCAGACGTCCTTTTCGGGAAGGCTTTTTGTTGTTTTACTAAGAAATTTTAATACGCATTTATCTATCTTTAAAACCGCCGAAAATCCATATCAGTATTTCAGCAACACCGTATACCGCAAGGCAAAGAACAAGATTTATTCCTACCTCTTTGAGTATATCGACAGTTGTGGCATCGGCTTTTATTTGATCAATAACCGTGCGTATTCCAAGACCGAAAAAGCCACCTATAAGTAAGTACTTATAATATCTATTATGCCTCTTATTAGTTTCATACTTCTCTCCTTTCTCGCATTAATACCGCTTTACTCAAAAAGCGGCAGAAGCTTTTGTGTGTTTACGTCAACAAGTCCCTGCGTGGTCATTTTTATCGACGGAATGACCGAAAGGCTTACAAACGACATAGTCATAAGCGGCGCGATATCAGTCGGAACACCGAGGTCGTATACCGTGTTTCTGATTTTCTCGTTTATCTCCGCACTCTCGGTCGCAGAATTAAAGCTCATAAGCCCGGCGATGGGAAGCGGCATATCGGCAAGAATCTTTCCGTCCTTTACCGCAACGTATCCGCCGCCTATTTCGATAAGATGATTTGCCGCAAGAGCCATATCGCTGTCGTTTGAGCCGATAACAATAAGGTTATGCGAGTCGTGGGAAACGGTGGATGCAATGGCACCCTCTTTAAGTCCTATCCCCGAGATAAAACCGATACCCCTGTGTCCCGTTCTCTTATGTCTCTCCACAACCGCGAGCTTAAGAATATCGCGTGTAACGTCAACTCCGTTGTTCTTGGTAAAATCAATATCCGTTATCCACTCGTCGGTAAGAACCTGATTTTTAACGGTTTTTATTACGCGGCAGCGCTTTCCCTCCGGCTTAATATAGAAATCCTCGGCGCTGAGCGGTTCAAGATGCAGCGAATGAAGGACCGCCTCGGTAAGCTCCTTCGGAACTTCGGGAGCATTGATCTCACCCACAGTCTTGTTTTCGACTATCTTTTTACCGCCTGTATATACGTCGCATATATCAACGGTATCAATATCGTTTAATACGAGAATGTCCGCGGTATATCCGGGGGCAATAGCGCCTTTATACGAAAGACCGAAGCACTGCGCGGCGTGGAGAGTCGCCATCTGTATACCCGTTATAGCGGATTTTCCCTTTTTCGCGGCAAGACGGATAATGTTATCTATATGTCCCTCCGAAATAAGATCCGCGGGGTGGCGATCGTCTGTTACAAGCACACATCTGTCGCAGTAGGGACGCTCGAAAAGCTCGATAAGACCGTCAAGGTTTTTCGTTACCGTTCCTTCTCTTATCATTACCCACTGACCTTTGCGTATCTTCTCTACCGCCTCGCCGTAATTTGAACATTCGTGGTCGGTCTGAATACCTGCGGAGATATATTTATCAAGAGGCTCGCCCGACAGCAGCGGAGCGTGTCCGTCAACCGTACGGCGGTTTGCCCTTGCATCGGCTATCTTATTTTTTATATCCTCGTCTCCGTATAAAACTCCGACGTAGTTCATCATTTCGGCAAGACCGAGAACACGGGGGTGGCTATAAAGCGGAGAAAGGTCGCTCGCGGTCAGGGTAGCGCCCGCCTCCTCCATAGGCGCCGCAGGAACGCAGGACGGAAGCATTACGTAAACGCTTAGCGGAAGCCCCTCGCTTGACGAAAGGATATACTTTATTCCGTTAACTCCGGAAACGTTTGCTATCTCGTGCGGATCGGCGACGAGCGAAGTCGTTCCGTGAGGAAGCGTAACCTTTGCAAGCTCTGCGGGGTTAAGCGTTGTGCTTTCAATATGGATATGGCTGTCGATAAACCCGGGGCATAAGAATTTCCCCGTAACGTCCTCGACTATATCGGCATCGGTATAGTAATCGCCGACACCCACTATCTTATCTCCATCGATAAGAACGTTAGTCTTTTCAAGCTCACCCGTAAAGACGTTTATCAGGGTACCGTTTTTTAAAAGAGTTGTCATTTTCTTTTCTCCTGTCTTTTTTCGTCATTAAGTTTTAGGTTAAACTCCCTAACGGCTCTGCTCGTTTAATACTTCCTGGAGTTTTTTCGCAAAACGGTTTTTGGTGTAATTATTTTCGTAATATTCTGCCGAGCTTTTCTCAAAACCGTCTTTTTTAGAAATTATAAATCTTCTTACACACTCGGCAAGACCTTCGGCATTCTCTGCATCGGTACAAAATCCGCACCTCGATTCTTCGATAACGCGCCTCGTTTCTCCGTCTGCGGCACCAAGGATTGCTTTTCCCGCAGCCATATACGACTGAACCTTTCCGGGTAATGTAAGGCTGATAACGGAATCTTTTTTCATGGTAACAAGCATAGCGTCAGCCATCGCATAATACTTTGGCATTTCCTCTATCGGCTTTCTTCCGTGAAAAATCACGGGAGCGTCAGTCTCTTTTGCAAGCTTAACACAGCTGTCAAGCTCTTTTCCGTCTCCGACAATATGCCATCTTAAGCTTTTTATATCTTTGCAAAGCACAGAAGCGCGTATAACGGTATCAACGCTTTGCGCTGAGCCGACGTTACCCGCAAACATAAGGTCCGTATATTCGTTTTCCGTCTTTTTACAGTCAACAGGTGTAAAGCTTTCCTCCGCATACTGCGGCAGATATTCGGTGTCGCGTATTGCGAACTGCTCCTCAAAATACTTCGAAAACGACTTTGACGATATGAGGATTTTATCTACCGAGCAGTATATTTTCCGCGACAACCCGTGAAAATATTTATAAACGATACCTTTATTTATTCCGCCGACTCCGAGACTTGCGGGCCACAGATCAAGGCAGTAAAGTACTGCTTTTTTCTTATGCCTTCTTGCGTATTTAATACCTGCCTCCGCCATAAGGACGGGGGAAAGCTGATTAACGAAAACAACGTCAAAGGAGCCGTCAAGCCTCTTAACGTATTTTTTTGAAGCTCGTGCAAAGCTGAAATAATTCCAAAGCCTGTGAAGCGCACCGGTTTTTCTCGGGTGGATAGCGCATCGGTGTACCTTTACACCGTTAATTACCTCGTCTCTGTGCGCGCCGTTTTCATATCCCTCATATATATTTCCCATCGGATAATTCGGAGTACCGGTAACGACGGTTACCTCGTTTCCCATTCTGACAAGCTCCTCGCAAATATCCGAAATACGAAACGGTTCTGGGTAGTAATATTGACAAATTACAAGAATCTTCATTTTGAAAGTTACTCTTTCTGTTACCTTGTCTTTAATCTAAATAAAAGCTCAGTATTGCCGGAATAAGCCCGTCTGCCTCGGCATAAACCTTAAGACATTTTGATACGGAATTCATTTTAACCGCAACGCCTATTCTTCCCGCACGCATTTTTCTGTCTGAGCAGCATACGGATAAGTGCTCGGATATATCGGAGCCGGTTGCATAAACGGTTCCTGCTCCCTCCGCTGTGAAGTGAACGAGCGGAGACGCGTTCGGCACCTCAATGCCGTTTTCATCAACAACGTAGCAGGAAAGTATTGCCGCGTCCTTTCCATTTGCCTTCAAGTCGTCTGCGTTATCAAGCGAAAGCATTAGGCGGTGTGGCTTCCCCGCGGTTACACGGGTAGCAGATGCGATAACGTTACCGTAAGCGTCGTACGCCTTTGCGGTAAGCTCGCCGGCTTCATAGGCAACCTGCCACTCCGCGTGATCGAATCTGTTAAGCTTTTTACGCCCAAGCGAGCTGCCGTTCAGGAAAAGCTCGACTTCGGGAGCGTTGGTATAGGCACAAACCTTGATGTTTTCGTCCTCGTATCCGTTAAAGCTCCAATGGGGCATAAGATGAAGAACGGTCTCCTTCTCAGGCTCAGTCCATAGCGCCTTGTTTACGTAAAACACGTCTTTTTTCTGGAGATAAAGATCGATAGCCCCACTCTGTGAGCATATTCTCGGCCATACCGCCTCTCCCTTATACTCGAAAGCCGTCCATTGGAACGCGCCAAGCACGTGCGGCTTTTCCATCATAAATTTCCAGTTATATTCTCTGTTATACGGAGAAAACGATGCCACGCCCTCATCATACGCCGTAATATATCCTCTTGTTTTATCGCTGGCGTGATACCAGCCTCTCGTACTTGCAACGGCGCAGTTTTCGGTACCTATCATGCACTTATCAGGGTAATTTTCGTGAGCAGTCTTGTAATACGGAAGATTATAGTTAAGACCTATAACGTCAACAAGGTCGAATATCTTCTCATTTTTCGGCTTATCGCAGGCGGCGGTAATAATTTTATCACCGTCGTACTTTCTGATAACCGAAATAAGGCTTTTCATAATTCTGCGTCCCTCATCGGTTTCGTGATAGTACTCCTCGTTACCGAGAGACCAGAAAAATACGCTCGGACGGTTTCTGTCTCTTTTTATATGTGCTATAAGCTGCTCTTTTCCCTCGTCGGTAGACTCAAACCATCTTGGCTCGTTCATAACGATAATGCCGTATTCGTCAAAGGCGTCCATAAGAGCTTCAGACTGCATATAATGTGAGGTACGGTATGCGTTAGCGCCCATTTCCTTAATAAGGCGAACCTTATATCTGTGAAGGTTATCGGGTACCGCTTTCCCGAAAAAGCCACTGCTTTCGTGGTCGCATACACCCTTTATTTTATACGGCTTTCCGTTAATCATAAACCCGTCCTTTGTGTTATAGCTAAAGGTACGGAATCCAAATTTAACCGTTTGAACATCGGCAAGCTCACCGTGTGCGTAAACAGAAGCTTTAAGGGTATACTGATACGTTAGTTTAGGAGACCAACGCACCGGGTTATCCACGTTAAAGCCACAGCAAATCCTTGCTTTATCCTTAGCGTCTACCCTACCCTCTCCTTCGGCAAAGGCGACGGCTTTTCCCTCGGCGTCAAGTATTTCCGCTTTAACAGTAACACCTTCATCCCTTACGCTGTCGTTTCTGACGGTTATTTCGGTATCTACACTCCACCTTTCGTCTCCGATAAGCTTCGGCTTTGCGTATATTCCGTAGAGATCAACGGATACAAGATCGTTTTTTATCATATAAACGTGGCGGTAAATTCCCGCGCCCTCATACCACCAGCCCTCGTGCTCACGCACGTCAACGTAAACCGAAAGGGTGTTTACCTCGTTAAAACGAACCATGTCGGTAATATCCACCTCAAAGGAGGTATATCCGCAGAAGTTATGCTTCATAAGGCCACCGTTAAGATAGACGGTAGCGTGTGTCGCGACGCCCTCGAAAAGAAGCGAGATGCGCTTATTTCTGTCCTCATCGGTCAGAGTGAATTTTTTTATATACCATGCGTTTTCGTAATTTACAAAGCCGAGCGCGCAGTTATATTTTTCCTCCGGAGCCTCGCTCGCAAGATAATCGTGCGGAAGATTTACCTTTTCCCACGCCTCGGTCTTATGCTCAAAGTTATTTTCAAAGCTGTCTACCGAAACGTAATAATCCTTAGCCGCGGGACCTACGTGGTATCTTTCCGTTTTTCCGCCTATGTAATTAACACCCTTTTCTTTGGAAATTGCGGTATTGATTTCCCCTTTATGAAAATACCAATCGCTGTCAAAGCATATTTTTTCTCTCTTCATAATCCCTACATCCTTAAATTCAAAGTTTAAACCTTGCTTACCATATATTATAACAATAATTTTGCTTTTTTGCAATATATTTTAAAAAATAATTAATTTTAAAATAAAACCTTATTCGTAAAGCAGTTTTCCCAAAACGCACTGTCCACCGCAGTTTTTTCTGAATTTTCAAGAAATTTTATATTTTTTTGAAAAAGGTCTTGATTTTTGCAAAAAAGTGTGGTATAATGTTTAGGTAAAATAAGTTAACTACGCCTAAAAGTCAAAAAATCTACTAAAACATACTAAGGAGATTAACATGGAAATAGCACTTGGAATAATACTTATGGTTGCATCTGTATTTCTTATAGTTGCAGTTCTTATGCAGTCCGGAAAATCGCACAAGCTCTCCGGAACGATAGCCGGAGGAGCCGAAACCTTCTTTGGAAAGACCAAAGGAAAGGCAATCGACAAGGTTCTTTCCAAGCTCACCACCATAATCGCTGTAATCTTCGTTGTTCTCGTAGCTGTAATTTACATCATTCAGCCTAAGCCTAACAACGATGCAAAGGACGATGCTCTTAACGACGCACTCGGCTCAACCGAGGTTGAAACTCAGCAGTAAAAACCCAAACCGACCTGTCGCTATGACAGGTCGGTTTTTGTGTAAACGAAAAAAGCGTAAGCAGAGAAAAAATCTCTGCTTACGCTCTTTTGTTATTAAAAATCCAAGAGGTAAACTGAATTTATACATTCTTAGTAATGTCGTCAACAATAACGCAGTGCTCGCGGAGATACTTCATTAACACATCGTGATAAATAGTTATTTCCAGCGCTTTTTCGTCATACTTCTTTATAAAATCGGTAAAGCTTCCGGTAAAACCTTGCTCCTCAACCTGCTTGTTATAGAGCTTTTCAAGCTCAGCTCTGTATTCTGCTCCTTCGATTTTCAATTCAGGCTTAAGCTCCATAAAACGGAGAACTATAAGCTCGCAACTTATCTGAAAAACGGCTTTTTCTTCCATCACTATGCTGTTATCAGCAGTTGGTTCTTCTCCGTTTATCCCGATATACCTAATATGGTTTGGAAGCCGGTTTATACCAAACATCAGGATGTCTGTCTCAACACTTGTACTGTACTGCTTGTAATATCTTTTCTTCTCTGCCTCGGGATAGCTGAGAATCTGCGAGGAGGAAATTAATTTGCTCCACAAAAGATTGTCAATTACGCTCTCACGGGTTGCTTCCTTAAATTCTGAAACGGTGTTATATTCCGTTTTTGCCTTAACGTTTTCATCGTTAAACTCAGGATATTCAGTACGAATTATAGAATTGACCTTTACTTCGAACACCGTCTTGGCTCCGTTAAGCTCGGAACTGCCGTAATCCTCAGGAAAAGTAATATTAAGACTTACGGTATCCCCTATTTTGTATCCGATAAGCCCGTCCTCAAATCCGTCAATAAATGTGTTTGAGCCTATAACAAGGTCATATCCGGTAGCGGTTCCGCCCACAAATGCTACACCGTCCTTTTTGCCTACGTAATCGATGTTCACGGTATCGTACATTTTAACGTACACATCGTCCGCTTCGCTACGGTAGGTAGTTACGGCTATGCCTTCTTTTTTCACGTCGTAAAGATTCCAAAACGACTTCAGTATTTCGTACTCTATGGAATCATAGATTTTTATTCCGTCTGTCTCTCCAAGCTGAATAAACTCTGCATAGCTATCGTAATCGTAGAGCCGCTTCGAGCCTCCTGTCAAAAACGTTACAACTAACAAAGCAATAAGTAATGCAACAACGATCGATATAACCAAAACTTTTTTGTTCATTTCTTTTTACCCCTGAATAAGCATTTTCGGCATAGCTGTAAAATACAATCCCGTAAATTAAGCTAAACTTCTTAAACAAGCATTACAAGCGCCGTAAGTCCCGCACAAACGATAAGATTAACTGCCGTTCCAAAGATAAAGTACGGAGTTTTAAGCTTTGAGCGTTTAACAATAAAGAGGTTTACGTAAAGCGCGATAGCCGTAAAAATAACACCGCATACTATAAATCCCGCAATGTGATTGTCGCTCAGCGCTCTTACCGGCCAGAGTATCAGAAAGCCGATAGCTCCGAGAATAAAATTGAATATAAAAGAAAAGGTGAAAAATTTACTGTTTGCTTTCATTTAAGATTTTTCTCCTTTTTATTAGTTAGCTTCAAATTTGTTTATAATCTCTCCGATAACGTCGCCTATCGCCTTTGCCATAAGCGCAAAGCCGTAATCGTTCGGATGCCACGCGTCAACAAACGCGCCGTCGTTTTGCTCGTCAAAGGCACGCATCATTTTCATGCCGTCAACGAAATAAACGTTTTTATCTCCGTCCTTAAGGGCGGTTTCATAGGTGCTTCTGACTATTTCCGCGCGACGCAGGGTATCTCCGTCGGGGTGGAACATAGGTCTTGTAACCATAACGATAGGCATATCGGGGTGCTTGGCTCTTACTGTATCAAACATCGGCTTATGCGTCTCTGCAAGATGCTGCGGGTTATACGCATTGTGGTCGTAGTCCATAACGAAAATTTTCATATCAAGCTCGCTTATGTAGTCAACTATCCTTTTTTCCCCTCTTGCCGCGCCGGAAAATCCGAGGTTCCAGAAGTCAACGTTAAAGCGTCTGGATATAACCGCCTGATAGATGTTTCCCGGTCTTGATGCACACGCACCTTGCGTTATCGACGAGCCGTAATAAACTATCGGCTTGTCATATCGGTACGGCTCGGGTGCGGAAAGCGTTGCACCTTTATCAAGTCCGATAAGCAGCTCGCAAACCTCACTGTACAGCGGGAAGTTTATTGTTATACTTTTTTCGTTTCTGTTACCGATGACCTTTATGCCGCTGTAGCCACCCATGCCGCTTACCGGCGGGGCAAATTCGCTCTTATAAAACTTACCGTCTACATACATATCAAATCCCGCGCTTCCCGTAAATGCAAAGTGAGGCATTCTGACTATTCCGCGCATTTTAGCGAAAATTGCAACGGACGAGGAATTGGTTTTAAAGCGCACACGTCCCCCGGATGTATGAGTATGGAGAAGCGTTACCTTTTCGCTTACCTCCTGTGCGACCTCGGTAGGAAGTCTTCTGAAAACGTCGTTTTTATCCTTTGGAAGCATAAGACCGTGAATGGAAAACGGCTCCTCAAGAATATTGTAAATATCAAGCCCCGAGGTGTCAAATGAGGCGCTCATAACAAAGTTGCTGTCTATCTTTGATATATCCATATCGTTTTACCTCTTTATTTAAATTTGTTACCGTAAACATCTTATCACAAAACCTTTATTTTGTCAATGGTTTATAAAATTTTATTGACAGATAAAATAAAATATGATATACTTTAAATGATGCAAAATTGCATTTTTGCATAAAACGGACTGACGTAAGGCTTTTCTTCAGTCCCGTAAAGTTAAATTTCAATTTTAAGGAGCATTAATTATGCAACTCGTACTTTTAACCGCTCTCGGCGTCGGAGGAGCAACGGTTATCGGAGCTATAATCGGCTTTATCTTTAAAAATATATCCCATAAGTTCAGCGACATCGTGCTCGGCTTTGCGGCGGGCGTTATGCTTTCAGCCGCGGTGGTGGGACTTATTTTACCCTCTCTTGAATACGACAGCTCTTTTTCAATAGTAATAACGGTAGCGGGAATTATCACCGGAGCCATATGTATAAACCTTATAGACAAGCTTGTTCCGCATCTGCATAATCTCGCCGCTTCCAAAACGGGCGATACGGAAAACAGCGAAAAGCTCGGTAAGGTGCTTCTTTTCGTCCTCGCGATAGCGATCCACAATCTCCCCGAGGGAATCGCGGCGGGTGTCGGATTCGGAACCGGAAACGTAAACGGAGCTTTAACGGTAGCGCTCGGTATCGCACTTCAGAATATACCCGAGGGAATGGTTATTATCGCGCCAATGCTCGCGGCCGGGATAAGCAAGGGAAAAACGCTTTTAATCGCGTCGCTTACCGGAGTTATTGAGATATTCGGAACGCTTATAGGTTATTTTGCCGTAAGCATATCCGCTGTAATTCTCCCCTTTGCTCTTGCCTTTGCGGGCGGCACTATGTTATTTGTAATCGGTAACGAAATGATTCCCGAAACACACGCCCACGGGTGCGAAAAGAGCGCAACCTATTCGCTTCTTATCGGCTTTTGTCTTATGCTGGTTATGGACTTTCTGCTCGGATAAATTTCAAAAGGAAAAAAACGGAATAAGGCCAAGGTGTAATGAGAATAATTATTTTATATAAATTTTAAAGCTAATATAAAGCCGAGGTGTCGGCGGAAGTGGAGAAAAACATGGTAATAAGCAACAGTATTAAATACGTCGGTGTAAACGACAGAAAAATAGACCTTTTCGAAGGTCAGTATAAGGTACCAAACGGTATGTCGTACAACTCATACGTCATACTTGACGAAAAAATTGCGGTAATGGACACGGTGGACGCCGCCTTTACCCACGAATGGCTTGACAATCTTTCCGAGGTGCTCGGCAACAGAAAGCCGGACTATCTTATCGTTCAGCATATGGACCCGGACCACTCGGCTAACATCCACACATTTGTTAAAACCTACCCCGACGCAACAGTAGTTTCGTCCGAAAAGGCATTTAAAATGATGCAGAACTTCTTCGGAACCGATTTTTCCGAAAAGCGCATTGTTGTCGGTGAGGGCGCTACCCTTTCCCTCGGAGCGCACGAGCTTCATTTCGTTACCGCGCCTATGGTTCATTGGCCCGAGGTTATAGTTACCTACGAAAGCACGGAGAAGGTTCTCTTTTCGGCTGACGGGTTCGGTAAATTCGGTGCGCTTGACGCTAAGGAGGACTGGGCGGACGAGGCAAGACGTTATTACATCGGTATAGTCGGAAAATACGGCGCACAGGTTCAGGCGCTTCTCAAAAAGGCGGCTGCTCTCGACATTAAGACGATCTGCCCGCTTCACGGCCCCGTATTAAAGGAAAACCTCGGCTACTATCTCGGTCTTTACAACATCTGGTCGAGCTATCAGCCTGAGGACGAGGGTATAGTTATAGCCTACACCTCTGTTTACGGAAACACAAGAGCGGCTGTAACCCGTCTTGCCGAGGATTTAAAGGCCAAGGGCTGCCCGAAGGTTATCGTCCACGATCTTGCAAGGACCGATATGTCTAAGGCTGTTGCCGATGCCTTC
Source organism: Eubacteriales bacterium (assembly GCA_045660565.1). GTDB lineage: Bacteria > Bacillota > Clostridia > Oscillospirales > CAG-272 > SIG673. The sequence goes on along the minus strand of JAZRDX010000112.1, from coordinate 12,162 downwards.
AGATACAGTAAGCTCGTTCTTGCCACCACGACGTACAACGCGGAAATATTCCCCTTTATGCGTGAGTTTATAAACCATCTTACTGAGCGTAATTTCCAAAACAGAACGGTTGCGCTTATCGAAAACGGAAGCTGGGCGCCTCTTGCGGCAAAGGTCATGCGAGAGCTGTTGTCAAAGTCAAAGAATCTTACCTTTACCGACACTACGGTCAAAATTCTCTCCGCTCTTAACGATGAGAGCCGCGAGCAGCTCACCGCTCTTTCCGACGAGCTTTGCAAGGAATACATCGCTCAGCAGGACAGCACCGCAAACAAAAACGACCTTACCGCGCTCTTTAAGATCGGTTACGGTCTTTACGTCGTTACTTCAAACGACGGCAAGAAGGACAACGGTCTTATAGTAAATACCGTAATGCAGATCACAAACGCGCCGAACCGTATCGCGGTCGCGATAAACAAAGAAAACTACTCTCACCACGTAATCAAGCAGACGGGAAAGCTTAATATCAACTGTCTGTCCGAAAGCGCACCGTTCTCTCTGTTTGAGCGTTTCGGATTCCAGAGCGGAAGAACGGTAGACAAGTTTGAGGGAATGGAAAAGCTCCGCTCTAATAACGGACTTGTATTCCTTTCAAGGCACATAAACTCCTTTATGTCGCTGAGCGTTGAGCAGTACGTTGATCTTGAGACACACGGAGTATTTATCTGCTCCATTACCGAATCAAGAGTAATTTCGGACAAACCCACAATGACGTACAGCTACTATCACGAAAACGTAAAGCCGAAGCCGGAGACCGAGGGCAAAAAGGGCTTTGTCTGCAAGATCTGCGGATACGTTTACGAGGGAGAAACGCTTCCCGACGACTTTGTTTGTCCGCTTTGCAAGCATGGGGCATCGGATTTCGAGCCGATACAGTAAAAGATAAAAGGCAATACCGAAAAAGGTATTGCTTTTTGTATTGAAATCAATCAGTTTTTTTATCATAAATGCTTATATCACAGCTTATCTGTGATTATTTGTCAATATTTTCACAAAGCATTGACACCGTTAATTCATTCTGTTATAATTAAGATGTTAGATTAACGTTACCGAAAGGAAATGTATTATGAATATCGAAAGTCTGCTTAACCGCGACATAAAATGCGCGTGCGGACGCATCCACCGCTGTGATATTGCGGCAGTAGAGATAGGCAAGGACGCTCTCACTAAGCTTTCCGAAATAACGGCAAAATATAATGGTGTTCTGATTGTAGCCGACAATAACACCTTTCCCTTGTGCGGCGAGCGCGTAAAGGAGATGCTGAAAGAAAAGCTTACCGGAGTTTGCATCTACGAAACCGAGAAGGCTCTCGTTCCCGACGAGGCGGCAATCAAGGTTCTTGAAAACTACGTAACTAAGGATACCGACCTCATTCTCGGAATAGGCTCGGGGGTTATCAACGACCTTTGCAAATACGTCTCCTACTACGGTGGCATTAAGAGCGGAATTATCGCAACCGCCCCCTCGATGGACGGTTATGCGTCCTCGGGCGCGGCTATGATTATCGGCGGTATGAAGGTTACCTATACCACCCACGCCCCCGATATTATAATCGGAGACACCGACGTGCTCAAAACCGCTCCGCTTGATATGATACGCGCGGGATACGGAGATATAATAGGAAAATACAGCTCGCTCTGCGACTGGGAGCTTGCCGCCCTTGTTCTCGGAGAGCATTTCTGCGATATGATTTACAACGTCGTAATTGATACTGTAAACGCCATACGCGACTGTGCTACCGACATAGCGGAACGTAAGGATACGGGTATCGAAAATCTGATGCGCGCGCTTGTGCTTAGCGGTATGACCTTAACCCTTGCGGAGACTACCCGTCCCGGCTCGGGAAGCGAGCATCACCTTTCACATTTCTTTGAGATAGTAGGACTTGTAAAAAAAGAAAAGCACCTTCCGCACGGCACCGACGTAGCGTACAACACTATTTTGACCGCGGGAATACGCGAGCAGATTATCGGAATGGAAAAGCCCGAATTTTGCGAGGAATCGAGAGAAGCCCGCGAGGCGGCATGGGAGCGCATATACGCTACGGTTTGCAACGAGGTAAAGGCGCTTCAGGCAGAGGCGAAAAGCTATGAGACTAACCTAAAACCCGTATACACCGAAAAATGGGAGGAAATCAAAAGAGTTCTTTCGAAATGCCCCACAGCCGACGAATGTAACCGCATGATGGAGGCGGTAGGACTTCATTTCTCTCAGTGCGAAAGCCTTTACGGCTACGACAAGATCCGCGATGCAATGCTATACGGAAAGGATCTTAAAAACCGTTACAGCGTGCTTTGGCTGTATTACACGCTGTTCTCGGGAAAGGCGGAGGCGGTTGACTACAAGGCATTTAATTTTTAAGGCAGTTAACGTTAATTTTAATACACAAAAATCCGCCGTCAAATATCATTGCAAACTTATACTGTAATTTTAAAAATTTGGAGATAAAAAATGAATTTCGATGAAAAACAGACTACCATAGCTTCGCAGTCGGCTTCGGCAAGCGCTAAAAAGGACGTACAAAAAGAAATGTCCGACGACGAAAAAATCGACCTCGTTGCGTCGCGCATATTGAAGCTTTACCGCCCCGCCTTTGAGGAGCTTGCAAAATGATTAAATTAAGTGAAGAAAAAGTGCTTTCGCTGCATAAGCTGATTACAAAAGAGACCGGCGGAGATCCGAACATACGCGACAAGGGGCTTCTAAGCAGCGCTCTTACCGCGGCGTTTGCCACCTTTGACGGAAACGAGCTTTACCCGACGGTTGAAGAAAAGGGCGCGAAAATCGGCTACTCTCTTATCGCCAATCACGCTTTCGTTGACGGAAACAAGCGCATCGGCATATTCGTTATGATGACGTTTCTTGAGGTAAACGGAGTTAAAATCCGCCCGACAAACGAAGAGGTTACACGCGTAGGTCTTGCCGTGGCTTCGGGAAAGATGAAATACGAGGGACTTCTTCGTTGGATTCTCGAAAATGAAGAATAAAGCTGATGTATAAAAGATGATAAGAGAGATATGGAAAAAATTGTCTTCGCAAAAACAAATGCTGAATTTTTAAATAAAACCTATGGAACTGACTATGACGCGTTTATGCGCGGAAGATGGTCATATGACAAGGACACTTGGGTTTGGATGATAAGACTTGATAACAAAATCAGGCAAGGGTGGAAAAACCGCATAATCAGCGAAAACGAAATTTGGGAGGAATACGTGGAAAATACACCTCCCTCATATAAAAAAGCGGCTGAAAGAAAATATCGAATAGTCGTTTCTATCCTTGACCGGCCATACGGTCGGGAATATCACATTTTAGGTACTTACAGATTTGATTTTGAAAACAGCAAAGCCGGCTGCCACGTGTTAATTAAGGTGTCGGACTAAAACGGTTTATTAAAATTTCAGAAACCAATCACAATAATAATCCAAAAGTAGCTAATATGTTTTTATAATCACTATCGCATGTAATTGACAAAAATTAAAAAATATGGTAAAATAAACCTAAGCAAAAGAATATAAAACCGTAATATTTATTTGCTTTCCCCTTATACTCATAATGAACAATAGCGTTATTCGATTTATTAATCGTGTCGTGAGCGAGTCGCTCACGATTTACCGACTTCCGCCTTATTCGCAGTGCTCAAATGAGAAATCTTGAAGTAAACGCGCATCTTCGTGCGCTAAATGCGACTCCATCGCATTTAATTACTCCTGCGATTTTCATTATACAACTTGTATTGTTCACGGAGATTAGCATAAAAGTTTGGTTTGATGTTACCCTCGGCAACATAACGGAGATTAAAATGATTGTTTACAAAGAACTTAGCTCGCTTGAGAGGGATTTGAATATACCTCTTAAAACGCTATACGGAATAAGCAATAACCTCGGACGGCACTACCGCGAAAAAAAGCTTCCGAAAAAAGACGGAACCTTTCGCACGCTTTCCGTTCCCGACGAGGCGCTGAAAAAGATTCAGCGAGCTATAGCGGAAAAACTGCTTGCTTACGAGCCGGTATCTGTTTACGCGAAAGCCTATAAATACGGAGCGAGTGTAAAAACAAACGCCGCTCTCCACGTAAACAAAGAAAAGCTGTTGAAACTTGACATATACCGTTTTTTTGACAGCATAAGCTACTCGGCGGTAAAGGAAAAGGCTTTTCCGTCAAACAAATATTCTGAACAAATAAGAGTTCTGCTTTCAATGCTCTGCTACCGCGGAGAGGTGCTTCCGCAGGGAGCACCAACCTCACCTATAATCTCAAACATCATTATGCGTGATTTTGACACGGAGCTCGGAGCGTGGTGCAAGGACAGAGGAATAACGTATACAAGGTACTGCGACGATATGACATTTTCGGGTGCCTTCGATGCATCAGAGATTTTACACTACGTTTCCGAAAAACTGAAACAAAACGGCTTTATTCTCAACGGTAAAAAGACGCATCTGCTTAAGGAAGGAACGAGAAAAACCGTTACAGGTATCGTTGTTAATCAAAAGCTCAACACGAAAAAGGATTACCGTCGTCAAATAAGACAGGAAATTTACTTCTGCAAAAAATTCGGTATCGAGGAGCATCTGCGTCGCATATCCTACGCCGGCAACATCTCAGGCTACCTTCTTAAGCTGCTCGGCAAAGTAAATTTCGTTTTACAAATCACACCCGAAAACAAAGAGTTTTCCGATTACAAAAAGCTACTCCTAAAGCTGATAAATGAAAACAAATAAGGCAATATCAAACCGAAAGGAATGATATTGCCTTGTTTTGTTGCGGACCGTCGGGGACGCCGCTCCCTACAATTTTGGGGTTAAGACGCCTTCGCCATGGGCATCTGTGCCGCATTGAGCATATTTTCGATAAAAATTCCGTACCCCTTTGTCGGCTCGCTTATCAGGACGTGAGTTACAGCTCCGACAAGCTTGCCGTTTTGGATTATCGGTGAGCCGCTCATTCCCTGAACAATTCCTCCCGTTATCGAAAGCAGCTTTTCGTCGGTTACCTCAACAGTAAAATTCTTGCCGCTCTCCGCATTCATATTAAGCCTTGAAAGCTTTACCTTATAATATTCCGGCTTTCCAGAAACAGAGCTTCTTATAAGCGCCTCACCCTCACATACGTCTTTTTTTTCAGCTACCGTTATCTTCTCCCCTATATTTTCCGGTAAGGTAGCATATATACCGTATACACCCGTTGCTTTGTTTTTGGTAAGAGCGCCTATTTTCCCGCCTTTAAAGGAGCCTTTTATCTCACCCGGAGCGCCGCATTTGCCCTTAACTATACCGAGCGGCTCCACCTCACTGACGCTTCCGCGAAGCACCGGCATAAGGGACATTGTTTCTCCGTCGCATATCCCGTGTCCAAGCCCTCCGAACTCCAAGGTTTCAGGAATAACGTAGGTCAGTGTTCCTATTCCCGCGGCGCTGTCGCGTATCCATATTCCCGCGTGATATATCCCGTCCTTTCCCTTTACGGGGGTAAGCGTTACGCTTTTTTTCTTATCTCCCCTTAAGACGGTAACGCTTAGGGACTCTCCGCCGCATTTGGTTATAAAGGAGGTTACGTCCTTCGTCGTGGTAACTGCCACTCCGTTTATCTCCTTTATTATATCCTTAACCTTTAGCCCCGCATTGTACGCAGGGGCTTTTATTCCGCCCTCGGTTTCCACTCCGTCAACGCTGACTATCGGCACCCCGTCGGTAAGCATTGACGCTCCGAACAGTGTTCCGCCTATATAGACCTCTCTTACTCCCGACTGATTATCGGCACTTAGCGGGAAGGCGAGAGCCGTTAAAATGAGCACGCAAAGCCAAAGGCAGACAAGTATTTTTAATCCTTTGTTTTTTGTTTGCATTTTTATTTCCCTGCTTTTTCCTCGTTATCTTTCTCTCTGATATTAATTTGCTCTCTGAGCATATTAAATATAAGCAACAAAATCTGTTCTTTCAATGTGGAAAAACTGATAGTTTTTTCTTTGTGAAACTTAACGTTTTTTATTTGATGGTATTAATAAAAGTTTTAGCATTAAGGAAATATAAATGCGTGGTATTTTTTGTTTTTAAATTATTTTATTGGAATTATAAGCATTTCGGGCAGCTTTTCTCCACTTATTTTATTCACCTCTGTAAGCTTTTCCCTACTGATACCGAAGCGTTTACCGACGCTCCAGAGATTTTCCGTTTCGCTCGGATAGAAGAATCTCATCTGCGGCTTCTCTGTCTCCTGTGCCATCGGAGCAAATTCCGCGCTTTTAAGAACATCTACTCCGCTTATTCCGAGAACCATAAGGTTAATCTGAAATTCAAGATCGGTGTACAGTCTTTCGTTGTCAAGACGTCCCTTAGCGCAGGTGCATACGGTATCGGCATTATAAGTGAACGCCTTCGGAACTCCGTCGGCATCAAGCTCTACGTTAAAGGGTACGCTGTAATCGACACTGTACAGTCCGTCCTCTTTCTTTACTATCGCGCTTGTCGGGGCAATTCCCGAAACGGTAAGCTTAAAGCCGTCATCCGAAATTTTAACGTCGGTTATTCGCGGATCGGCGGAAACCTCAAAAACGTTTTCCGCGCCGCCTAAATTAAGCTCCTCGCGGGGAATGGTAGCGTTTACGCTGAAATTTCTGGAATAGCTTTTTGCGAGGTGGCAAAACTCCTGTCTTTCCGTTTCCGTTTTAACCTCGGTACCGGCGGCGTATACGTCTTCCGTTACGGCAAGCTTATCTCTGCTTACGCAGTTAAGATAAACCCTGTAGCTTATATCAAGCTCTATTATACGGTTTTCTCCAAAGCCGTTAGCGGCAACGTTCACCTTGACCTCATCAACGTTTCCTCTCGCCATACATTCGTACGCATCGGTTACACCGTCTGCACTAACCACCTGCGCGATAGGTAATTTACGGAAAAGCACCGTATAATTTTCGTTTTCTCCGTCATCCGTTCTGTAAAACACGGTTATAGGCATTTCGCCTCTGCAAAGCACCTTGTCGTCAGCACCCTTACACTCGTAAAAGCTCATATCAACCTTACAGCTTATAACCTCGCTTATCTGCATAAGCGCGCCGTCAACCTCAAGGTCAGCAGATGCGTTAAGACCGCTTTCTCCGGCGCATATAAGCTTTAACACCGGAACTTCCTTTGTAAGTGTTTCAACGTCGGATTCGGCAAACGCACCCGAAAGCGCGGGTGCGAAGGAACGCGCACACCAAACCGTCGCCTCGGTGTCGATTCTGAGTCTGAGCGAAACTCTTCTCGGATTTAACATCCTACAGCTGATGCTCTCGGGGAGCGCTACGAGATTTGCTATACACTCGTCGTCCTGCCCCGAAAGCTCGATTTTGTCGGAAAACGGCGCCGTAAAGGTTACCGTTTTAAGCTTATTTTCGCCGTCGCAGAAAAGCACGCTGCAAACCGCGTCTCCTTCGTATTCCACCTTGCCTGCCGTAATAAATTTGCCGTCTATTTTCGGACGCGCATCAACCCTTATTATACGTTTTACGTCGGGAAGATAATCGGGGAGTATGAACTCCTCCGCAATTTCCGTATGCTTTACCCCATCGTAAACCTTCATAAGCGCGCTGCCGCTTCCACCCTCTGTAAGTCCTATGTAACCGTTCATTTTTCCTTTTGCCCTTTCGTTTTTTACTACAATGTATGCTAAAGATAACTGAAAAATACCGATTTTCTTTTGATTATTAAAGATTTCATTATTGTTAATCAATTATTTTCAAACTGCGCTTTTATAAACTGAGAACAGGTGATACAATATTATTAAGGAAGGCAACGACATAAAATAAATTGAAATTTAATGAAAGGATATGGGTATGGAAAAACGGCTGCTGCTTATAGTAAACTCACACTCGGGAAAAAAGAAAAAATTTTCCGTTTTTGAAAGGATAGAAAAACGTTTTTCCGAATGCGGATTTGAAACCGATATGGTTTTCACAAAATACTGCGGACACGCGACGTCTCTTGCCGCGGAGTGCAGCGGATACACCCGAATAGTCTGCGTCGGCGGAGACGGAACGCTGAGCGAGGTATGTAATGGGCTGCTGAAATCCGAAAAAGCTCTGCCGCTCGGTTATATTCCAACCGGCTCAACAAACGATTTCGCAAGAGGCATAGGGCTTCCGAAAAGCATTAAAAAAAGCGTCCTTCTTGCCGCGTCCGACACCTGCTACCCTCTTGACGCGGGCTTATTCACTAACGACGCCGGAGACAAAAGATATTTTTCCTATGTCGCTTCCTTTGGAATGTTTACCAAAATCTCCTACTCAACCGCGCAAAGGTTTAAAAACAGGCTCGGTCATCTTGCCTACGTTTTCGAGGGGCTTAAAAGCCTTACCGATCTTCAGAACTTCAAACCGTTCAAATTAAATATAGAAGCAGACGGAGAAGCTCTTGACGGCGAATACATTTTCGGCGCGATAACCAACTCAACCTCTCTCGGCGGACTTGTAAAGCTTGACAAAAAAAGCGTAGCCGTAAGCGACGGATATTTCGAGCTTCTTCTGATAAGAAAGCCGAGTAATATTATTGAATTTACCGATACCGTAGGGCGGCTTTTAAACAAAAAATACAATCAGTCGAGCATTATTTTCAGGCATGTAAAAAAGCTTACTCTTAAATCCGACGAGCCGCTTGAATGGACGCTTGACGGAGAATATGCGGGCAAAACGCTCAGTGCCGAAATCGACGTACAAGGCAGTGCGCTTAACTTTATAAGAAAAGAAAAAGTGGGAAAAATTCCTCTCTTGCCTAAAAAAACGTTATAAACCGAACCGACGTCGGCTTCTGTCCGAAAATTCAGTGTGCCGTAAAAATGTAAACTCTCTCGGTTTTAAAATTAAAAACCCTTGTAACCTTTTGCCCAAAGTGTAAAATGTTACAAGGGTTATTTTTTTATTTTCCATTTATACTAAGTAATGAAAGGCTTTTTAATGCAAAAAGCTCTCAAAATTTTGCTTTATTCTTTTGCCGCCAAAGCATTAAATTTACAGTCAAAGCTTACCGTGGCAAAGGTAAGGCTTGAAAGGAACAGAAGTAGTTATGTCAAAATTTAAATATATATCATCCTTTATATTTGCCGCCGTAATTTTAACGTCAGCGATTATAACAATGCCCTCCCCCGTTTACGCCGCAGACAGTAAAGGCGCGTACAACTGGTACGTTATGCGTAACGACACCCACACCTTGCCGCCGCCCCCCTCCGAAATGAGATTTTTAGAGGAATACAACGCGGTTTACGGCGATAAAAAGGCGGCGGAAAGCGGTGATAAGGTAATTTATCTCACTTTCGACGCAGGGTACGAAAACGGAAACGTTGAAAGAATCGTAGACACTTTAAAAAAGCATAATGCACCCGGTGCGTTTTTCGTTCTGGAAAACTTCATAAGACGAAACCCCGAGCTTGTAAAACGCATGAGTGCCGAGGGGCACCTTATCTGCAATCACACTCTTACCCACCCCGATATGACGAAGATAACCGATAAAGCAAGATTTGATCTTCAGCTTTCGGGGCTTAATGAGGTTTTAAAGGAGGTAACGGGTGTTGAAATGGCGAGGTTTTACCGTCCTCCCGAGGGGCGGTTCAGCAGAGAGAATTTACAGTACGCGACCGAGCTTGGATATAAAAGGGTATTCTGGAGCTTTGCCTATGCCGATTGGGACAACCAGCGTCAGCCCTCTCCCGAATATGCGTTAAAAAAGATTCTCGAAAACGCTCACCCCGGAGAGATAATGCTTTTACACCCTACGTCAAAGACGAATGCCGACATTTTAGACCGTGCGCTTACCGCGCTTGAAGCAGAGGGGTACCGTTTCGCTTCACTGAGTGAGCTGCCGTGAAAAGGGTAATTTCATTTTTAGCGGTTTTACTCCTGCTCCCCCTGCCGCTTCATGCCGAGAGCGACGCGCTTGACGTTTGGGGCGGCTTTGGACGTCAGGATAACGTTTACTCCTGTGTAGGCACCGACGAAAAGATTGTCGCGCTTACCTTCGACGACGGACCGCACCCGAAATACACCGATGAAATTCTCGATATACTTGCCAAGTATAACGTAAAGGCTACCTTTTTCGTTATAGGAAAAAACGCTGAAACCTACCCTAAAAAGCTTAAAAGAATTGCAAACGAAGGGCACGAGATAGGAAACCACACCTATTCGCACGTTACTGCGGGAAAAAGCAGCGAAAAAAGCTTTCGGACAGAGCTTGAAAGGACTCACGGCATTATAAAAAGAATAACGGGCAAGGACACCGTTTTATTCCGTCCTCCTACCGGATACTGTAATTTAACGGCGGTAAAATCCGCCGCAGAGATGAATTACAAGATAATAGTCTGGACGGTTGATACAAAGGATTGGATGCACACCGGTAAGGATAGCATTGTAAAAAACGTTAAAGCGTATGCCACGGGTGGGTGTATAATTTTATTTCACGACTTTATTTCCTCTCCCTCCCCTACTCCTGCCGCGCTTTCGGAGCTTATACCTTATCTTCTCTCCGAGGGCTACCGATTCGTAACGGTAAGCGAGCTTCTTTCTTACGACGGAGCGTGAAAAACATCCTCTCCGCCTCGTTCCCCGACACCTCTCCCGAAGTGAGAGGCTTTATACTCCACCTCTTTTGGAAGGTGTCTCCAAAGGGAACTGAGAAGGGTGATGTACTGTACAGCTACTAACACGCACTTATTTATAAAAAACAACCGAGCAGGACCAAAATCCGGCTCGGTGTTTGTTTTATTTAATCGAATTAAACTCTTACGCGGAGCGTTACTATCTCAAAGTTGGAGATAGTAAGCTTTACTGCGTTATCCTTAACTTCAAGATCGGAAACCTTATTTTCCTGAAGGTCGCATATCTCTGCGCTCTTTACGTCAAAGCCAAACTTAACGTCTGTCTTTACCTTACCGCCCAGAGACTCATAGCCTCTTACTATAATTCCGTCTCCGTCCTCTGCGCGTTTAACCGTCTCAATAACAAACGCGGAGTTAGAGGAAGAAACAAGGCTAAGAGTGTCGGAAAGAACACCGTCCTGCTTACCTATCTTGAATGCCGTAAGCGGCTGATTAAGCTTATATCCCTCGCTTATCGTTCCACTCTCTGCAAGGGTTCCCTTATGCGGATAAAGCGCAAAGGTGAACTCGTGTACCTCTTTGTCTGCAATGGGGTTCGGATATGAGGGAGCTTTAAGGAGAGAGATACGCATTACGTTTCCTTCAACGCTATGACCGTACTTACAGTCGTTTATAAGGCTTACGCCGTATCCGTTTTCGGAAAGGTCTATCCACTTATGTGCGCATATCTCGAACTTAGCCTCGTCGTAAGGAGTGTTTCTGTGTGTAGGACGGGACAGATGACCGAACTGAATATCGCAGTTTACGTCATCGCTCATAACATCAACGGGGAATGCCGCCTTAAGGAGAACGTGATCCTCGTGCCAATCAATCTTATTATGGAAATCAATTCTCGGAGAAAGCTCGCTGAGCGATACTGTCTGTACAAAGTTGGATAAGCCGTACTTTCTGGTGATCTTAATCGCTGCGTAGTTGCCCTCGTTAATTACCTCAACGCCCGAAACGTCGTCGGCAATCCACTTCTTCTGCTTATAGTATTCGGTGATCTCCCATGCGTCGTACTCTCTCGGATAGTCCTCGTAGACCTCCATTACGCCTGCTTCCGCTCCTGCTTCTATAACCTCGCGGTCGTTTACCTTATCGTAAACGCTTACGATGTGGTACTTGTCGTTGAAAGTTACCTTTACGTAGTCGTTTTCAATCGTCTTGTTATCAGCCTTTACCTTTACGCCGTTCTTTGCAGGCTTAACGACCTTCCAGCCGTGCGCGGGGATAACGTCGCTTACGGTGATCTTTCCGTCCTCGGTATCGATAACCGCTCCGCTTACGTCAAACGGAGTGGCGTTATATACGAAATAACCGCCGTCGGTCTTTACGCCCGCCGCAATTCTTGCGAGCTTTTCGTCTATTATTTTGGTAGCGTCTCCGATTATCTTAGCGTACTCAACGTCGGAATCCTCGTAAACCTGTCTGATAGACGAGCCGGGAATAATGTCGTGGAACTGAAGCTTAACAATATCGTGCCAGTTCTTATCAAGAATCTCCTACGGATAT
>JAZRDX010000111.1:0-21480 GCA_045660565.1 Eubacteriales bacterium | reverse complement strand
ACAGATCATGCTATGATCCGCATTGTATATTCTTCCAAGCTCTCTCGCAGAAAGGTGTTCTTCTGTATACCTCTTGATTATTTTTAGCTTATCTTCTTTTGTCCATATGCGTTTCTTTTGTCCCTTTTTCATTTGCATTCCCCCTTTTTCTTTTATTATACCATAACAAAAAGGTAGATACATAGTGGTTTTCTATGTGTCTACCTTTATTTTACCATTTCAACTATCGCGTGGTTTTCGTTTACACAACAAAACGGACTTAGTCGGAAAACTGACTAAGCCCGTTTTTGTGAAAAGTGTTTTTTAAAAAGTGATGCCTTAAATACGGTAACGTAGCACTTTACAGCTTTACGCCGTCTGCACTGTTACAGAAATGAGCGGAGTACTTACCCTCAAGAGAGGGGAACGCCTTAAGGTATTCTCTCGTTACCTTTTCTTCAATGCTTTCACGGTATTTCGGATCGATTATAGCCATACAGCAGCCCTTAAAGCCCGCTCCTGAAAATCTTCCGCCGTAAATACCGTCGGTGTTTTTCATTATTTCATAAAGCTTCGTCAGCTCCGGAGAGCCGGTTTCCCAGTTTTCAATAGAGCTTTTTCCGGACTCAAAGCAAAGACGTCCAAATGCTTCTATATCACCCTTTCTCCAAGCCTCGGCACCCTTCTGCACACGCTCAAATTCGGTGTAAAAATGCTCGGCACGCAGTCTCCAGTTTTCCGGAAGCCTATCCTTATATTCGTTGTAAACCTCCCTCGGAACGTCGCGGAGAAATGTTTCCTTAAACTTACCGTACTCCATTCCCGAATACGCCTTAAGCGCGTAAGCGGCACTGCGGCATTCGTCAACACGCATATTGAACTTGGTTCCCGCAAGGGTGCGCTCAATACCGGAGAAGAATATGGCGAACTCGTAAGGCTTCATAACAGGGTTTGTAGGAATAAGCTCAAAACTGTCGTCAAGCGTATCAAGATAAAGAAGGTTATCCTTTTTCGAATATACCTCGCAGGACTGGTCAAGCTTACCGCAGGAGACACCCACGTATTCGTTTTCCGCCTGCAAAGCGGTTAGGATAAGCTCGTTCTGAGTAAGACTTATGCCGTTAACCTTACAAAGCGCGGATAAAAACGCGATTATTACCGTTGCCGAGCTGCTGAGCCCTCCTATCGGAAGACTTCCGTCAATTATGCAGCAAAGACCTACGGAAAGATTATATTTTTGAGACAGAGCATATACGCCGCCACGAAGATGGTCAGCCCAGTCATTTTCCTTTTCTCTCGGAACAGCATTTACGTGAAACTGTGCGCGTTTGTCAAACTGAAGGCTTGAAACCTCAACGACACCGTTTCTTTTAACGCTGTACGCGATGTGTATACCCTTATCGATAGCAAATCCGGTGATTTTTCCGTGCTGGTGGTCGGAATGCGCACCGAGAGGGCATATACGGTAAGGGCAGAAGGTTACCCCATCCGGGGGACGCTTATACGTTTGTTCGAAAATTTCTACACATTTCATAATCTTTTCCTCGATGTTATTTATTTTACAGATATTATTAACAGAAACACAGAATTAAATTTTATAAAAAACCTTGTACCACTCGGCAAAGCGGCGAAGTCCCTCGCGTAAGGTAGTGCTTGGCTTAAAGCCCATATCCTCTTCGAGACTGCTCGTGTCGGCAAAGGTTATCGGCACGTCTCCCTGCTGCATAGGTACAAGCTTTTTGTGAGCCTCAAAATCGTAGTCGCTCGGAAGCACTCCCGCGCGTACAAGCTCCTCGGAAAGAATTTGAACGAAATCAAGAAGATTTTCGGGGCTTGAGTTTCCTATGTTGTAAACTGCATAAGGCGGCAGAGGAAGCCCGTCCTCGCCGTTTTTCCTTTCGGGAGCGCGCATCATAACGCGCTTTACACCCTCGACTATATCGTCAACGTAGGTGAAATCGCGTTTGCAGTTGCCGTAGTTGAAAATCTGAATCGTATCACCGTTAATAAGCTTATTAGTGAAACCGAAATACGCCATATCGGGGCGTCCCGCAGGGCCGTAAACGGTGAAAAAGCGAAGTCCCGTGCTGGGAATATTGTAAAGCTTAGAATATGCGTGAGCAAAAAGCTCGTTGCTTTTTTTGGTTGCCGCGTAGAGAGATACCGGAGAGTCAACCTTATCATCGGTGGAGTAGGGGATTTTTTTGTTTGAGCCGTAAACCGACGAGGAGGAAGCATAAACGAGGTGCTCAACGGGGTTATGACGGCACGCCTCTAAAATGTTATAAAATCCGATAACGTTGGACTCTATATATGCTTCGGGGTGGTCGATGGAATAACGTACCCCTGCCTGTGCCGCAAGGTTTACAACCACCGCGGGCTTATGCTTTTCAAATATACCGTCGATTAATGCTTTATCGGCAATATTACCTCTTATAAATTCAAATTTACTTTCGGGGTAGGATTTCGAAAGAGTGGCTATTTCGTCAAGACGAAAGTCCTTAAGAGAGACGTCGTAGTAGTCGTTACAGCTGTCTACTCCGACAATACAGATAGGGGAGACTGTACGCAGCAGCTCGCGTACAAGCGCGCTTCCGATAAATCCCGCCGCACCCGTTATTAAAACAGTTTTATTTTCAAGTGTTACGTTCTGTATTTTCATTTAGTTATACCCTTATATTCCTTTTGTACCTTTTCATAGCTTGCAAGGTTTCCGATGTCGTAGCGGCTGCCCGGCATCTCCATAGCGTGAACCTTGGTTACTCCGCAGAGCCACGCAATATAACTTCCGGGTGCGTCGGTTCCGCAGCCTGCGGCTATTCCGTCAGCGATACGGCGGCTGTCCTCATTAGTATAATAATAGAACGGAGGGCAGCACCAGTGGGTAGCAGGTGTGGGAGATTTCTCGGTCATACCGAGAATAAGGTCGTTTTCGTCGATAGTTACGACACCGCATTTTTTGAGCTTTTCGCTGTCCGGCTCGTAGTAACGCATTATGCAGGAGGTGTTTTTCTTCTTTGCGTAATCAATAAATCCCCTGAGACTGAAATCGAGAACGTTATCGCCCGCAATTACAAGCATGTCGCTGTCAAGGGAAAGCTTTTCGATAGCGAACTGTACGTCCTTTACAGCGCCGAGACGCGTTTCGTTGCTTACCGTTCCGTCGTCAACAACCGTTATTTTATAGGACTTACCTGTCGCCCATTTTTCGAAATGCTCCGCGTATTTGTGGTTGGATATAACGACGTATTCGTCTATCTCGCCCGACGCGTTAATATCGTCGAGAAGCCAGTCGAGTATCGTTTTATCTCCTACGGTAAGGAGCGGCTTCGGGAAATTCTCGGTTAAGGGATAGAGACGGGTTGCGTATCCCGCCGCTAAAATAAGGCACTTCATCAGTATTTCCTCCAAACCATCTTATTAACAATTCCGGTATAGGACTGAATGATTTTAACAACCTTAGTTGAAACGTTTTCCTCAACGTAGTTCGGTACGGGTATGCCGTTATCGCCGTTATCACACATATCAACCGCGGTGGTAACCGCCTGAAGGAGACTGTTTTCGTCAATTCCCGCAAGCACGAAGCAAGCCTTATCAAGTGCCTCGGGGCGCTCGGTTGAGGTACGTATGCAGACAGCGGGGAAGGGATGACCTACGCTTGTAAAGAACGAGCTTTCCTCGGGAAGAGTACCGCTGTCGGAAACTACTGCGTATGCGTTCATCTGTAATTTGTTGTAGTCGTGGAAGCCGAGAGGCTCGTTACGGATTACTCTCGGATCAAGCTTAAAGCCACTCTTTTCGAGACGGTTGCGGCTTCTCGGATGGCAGGAGTAGAGGATAGGCATATCGTATTTTTCCGCCAGCTTGTTTATCGCTGTGAAAAGAGACACGAAATTCTTTTCGGTGTCAATGTTTTCCTCTCTGTGCGCTGAAAGCAGGATATATTTCTTCGGGGTAAGACCGAGACGGGTAAGAACGTCGCTTGCTTCTATCTCGGCAAGATTTTGGTGCAGAACCTCCGCCATGGGAGAGCCTGTTACGTAGGTGCGTTCCTTAGGCAGACCGCACTCGTGGAGATAACGGCGCGCGTGCTCGCTGTACGCAAGGTTAACGTCGGAAATAATATCAACTATGCGGCGGTTTGTTTCCTCGGGCAGACATTCGTCCTTACAGCGGTTACCCGCCTCCATGTGGAAAATCGGAATATGAAGTCTTTTCGCCGCGATAGCAGAAAGACAGGAGTTAGTGTCTCCGAGAATAAGAAGCGCGTCGGGTTTTGTAGCATTCATAAGCTTATAGGAGCAGTTTATGATGTTGCCGACAGTAGCTCCGAGGTCGTCTCCGACCGCGTCCATATAAACCTCCGGATCGGCAAGCTTTAAATCTCTGAAAAATATACCGTTAAGATTGTAGTCGTAGTTCTGACCGGTGTGCGCTAAAATGCAGTCAAAATATTTGCGGCATTTGTTGATGACCGCCGCAAGACGTATGATTTCGGGGCGCGTACCGACTATGATAAGTAATTTTAGTTTTCCGTTGTCTTTGAATTTAACGTCGCTGTAATCAAGCTTTATGTTCATTTCCATATATATCTCCGTTCAGCCGCTTAGTAAACGGCACTGCTTTTTTCGGGTTTAAAAGATGCAAAATAATAGAGGATTAAAAATTATAATTTTTATTAGACCGGCTCGAAAAAGGTATCGGGGTGAGAGGGATCAAACTGCTCGTTTGCCCACATTACCGTTACGAGATTTTCCGTCTCGCTGAGATTAATTATATTATGCGTGTAACCGGGAAGCATATGTACCGCCTCGATTTTTTCGCCGCTGACCTCGTAGTTCAGCACCTCGTCGCTTCCTATCTTACGCTGCTGTATAAGACCTTTTCCGCTTACGACGATAAAGAACTCCCATTTTGTGTGATGCCAGTGCTGACCTTTGGTTATACCCGGCTTTGAGACGTTTACCGAAAACTGACCGCAGCTCTCGGTTTTTAAAAGCTCGGTAAAGCTGCCTCTGGCGTCCTCGTTCATCTTTAAAGGAAAGGAAGCCTTTTCCTTTGGAAGATATGAAAGATAGGTGGTGTACAGCTTCTTTGCAAAGCTTCCCAAAGGTATTTCCGGCATAATAAGAGTTTCACTCTGTGCCTTGAAGCTTTGCAGCAGATCGACTATCTCGCCGAGCGTTACCTTGTGCGTTATCGGTGCGGCACAGTATTTTCCGTTATCGGTTAAAACGGTTTCTATGCCGTCGAAGGTGCAGCGGTGCTCTTTTCCCTCAAGCGCGTCAAGCATTTCGGTAACAAGGTCGTCTATGTAGAGAAGCTCAAGACGGACACTGCGGTCGCTGACGGTTATTGGAAGGTCGCACGCAATATTATTACAGAAGGTGGCAACTGCGCTGTTGTAGTTCGGTCTGCACCATTTTCCGAAGAGGTTAGGGAAGCGGTAAACGAGAACCTTTGCACCGGTTTCCTCTCCGTAGGCGAATACAAGCTCCTCGCCTGCCTTCTTGCTTCTTCCGTAGTCGCTGTCGTAACGACCTATGCAGGTCGCCTGAATTGACGAGGAAATCATAACGGGGCAGGTGTTTTTATGCTTTTTAAGAGTATCAAGCAGAGTACTTGCAAAGCCAAAGTTTCCCTGCATAAATTCCTCGGGGTTTTGCGGACGGTTTACACCCGCAAGGTTAAATACGAAATCAGTCTTTTCACAGTATTTGTCAAGGAGAGACTGCTCTGTGTCGATGTCGTACTCAAAAATTTCTTCTATGGAGAGGGCGGGACGGGTTTTGTCCTTGCCGTCCTTTATACACTTAAGAGACTGTACTAAATTTTTTCCTACAAATCCCTTAGCTCCGGTTACAAGAATATTCATATTAATCTCCATTCCGTTGCCGACGGGCAACTGCACAAATATTAAACGAATTTACTGTGTTTTGCAACGCAAAACAAAAGGTTCTTAACCTTTTAAGGAAATTACGGCGTGAAAACCGCTGTGTTTGCATTTACTGAACTTTCACGCAGTTTTCCTTTGCAAGCTCGTCCTGAATGTACGCGAGAGCGGCAATCTTTTCCTTTGTCTGCTCAACGGTCAGGAGCTTTGTGTTATTGGAATTAAATTCTGTAAGGGTGTTACGCTTAACGTCTCCCTTACTGAAATACTTGTCGTAGTTAAGTCCGCGCTTGTCGCAGGGAACGCGGTAGAAGTTGCCCATATCGATAGCGTTTGCGCATTCCTCGTTGGTGAGAAGCGTCTCGTACATCTTTTCGCCGTGGCGGATACCGATAATCTTTATATCCTCCTTCTTGCCTCCGAACAGCTCGCATACAGCCTCTGCCTGAGTCTGTATTGTACACGCGGGAGCCTTCTGAACGAGAATATCGCCTGCCTCTCCGTGCTCAAATGCAAAGAGAACGAGGTCAACCGCTTCGTCAAGAGACATAATGAAACGAGTCATAGAAGGCTCTGTTAAGGTGATCGGGTTTCCGTTTCTTATCTGGTCGATCCAGAGCGGAATAACCGAGCCGCGGGAACACATAACGTTTCCGTAACGGGTGCAGCAGATTTTGGTGGTTTTGGTTGTACGTGCTTTTGCAACGATAACCTTTTCCATCATAGCCTTGGAGGTTCCCATAGCGTTAACGGGGTAAGCCGCCTTGTCGGTGGAAAGACATACGACGTTCTTTACACCTGCCTCAATAGCGGCGGTAAGTACGTTTTCGGTACCGCGAACGTTGGTCTTAACAGCCTCGATAGGGAAAAACTCGCAGCAAGGAACCTGCTTAGGCGCCGCGGCGTGGAAGATGTAATCAACACCGTGCATAGCGTTTTTAACAGAAGCGAGATCGCGAACGTCTCCTATGTAGAAGCTGAGCTTTTCCGCCATTTCGGGCATTTTTGCCTGGAACTCGTGGCGCATATCGTCCTGCTTCTTTTCGTCGCGGGAGAAGATGCGGATCTCACCTATATCCGTTTTAAGAAATCTGTTGAGAACGGCGTTTCCGAAGGAACCCGTTCCTCCTGTGATAAGTAATGTTTTGTTTGTGAAAAGACTCATTTTTTAAATACTCCTTTTATTCTTTGCGTTATTTTTGTTAATTTATACTTCCAGTGAGGCAGATAACCAAGACTTTTAAAGTTCACCTTGATACCCTCTTTTTTAAAGAGCTTTTTGTTATTCCATAGCCATTTTGATTGCCAAATTCCATATCCCTTTTCACGGACTAAAACGTAAGAAAAAACGTCGCTTTCTCTGATGTCATCGTACCACGTATTTTTTAAACAGTAATACTTCATTTTTTTAAAGGTTTCGGGAAGCTTTGTGAAAGCATTTTCTTCAAGCTCCCAAGGGGACGGAATATTTTTTGCCGCTTCCATTAAAACACTTTTGCGCCATAGTGCGGCTTGACAGTTAATCATATAGCGACCGTATTTTGTTTGTTCCTCGGGATTCATTTGATAATATTTACTATATTCTGTGGAATCGCTTTTGTATCCGGTGATTCTGCTGAAATAGAAAACGGAAATATCGATGCTAGAACGCATTCTTTCAATGCAATTTGCAATTTCTTCCGTGTCAACCGGTTTTCTGATAAAAAAATCCTCTAAAAGTACTATTACGTACTCACAGTCCATTTGAGCAAGCGCTTGGCATAATCTGTTTCCCCACAAGCCCTCAGTCGAATTAAGAACGGTAACCGTATGCTGCGGATACGAATTTGTTTCCGTATTTAGATACATTGGATACGGGCAGTCGGGCCAATATTTTTTCAGGAGTGTGAAAAAAGGGTACCACGCTTCCGCGTATTTATCACAGCTGTTTACTAAAATAGCGCAATCATTTGACATCAACCGTTTCTCCTTTCTTGGAACCGTGCTTTTTGAATTTATTTTTTACTGTATCTATAAGTGCCTGCAGCTCCTTGAAGCGAAATAGCTTTGCAAGTCCAAGATAGAGTACGGCTCCTATTATAATTTGAATAATCAGCAGTAAAACCGGTAATAACTGTAAAAAGGTTCCAAGCAAGTATACAGATGCGAACATAATGGTAGAAAGAGCAATACTTGGAATAATGTCTTTGATTTGTTCCAATGCAGAATAACGTAAAAGTTTTTTCTGAGGAAGCAGGGTGATAATCATTGCTACAAAGGAGGAAGCAACCTGGGCCAAAGCAATCGCCAATACACCTTGCTTAAGTATTACCGCTACAATTAAAATAGTAATTCCGATAGCTTTTTTAATTATATCGGTTACTAAATACAGCGTGGCGTGTCCCGCTGCCTTCCAATATTGTAAATTGGAGATTCCCATTGGTTGAAGTGCATAATCAAGACAGGCAAACTGTAAAAAAGGTGCTGCGGGAAGCCATTTTTCTCCTAAAAGAGCTTTTATAAAAGTGGGTGCTACCGCTGCAAGTCCTGCCATCATCGGGAAAATAACAAAGCAGCTGTATTGATTAAAGCGTTTTACAAAAGCTTTGTTTTCTTCTCTTGTTTCCAGCTTCATCATAGTGGGGAATAACACGGAATTGAATGACGACATTAAATTCGATACTATGATTTTTGGAAAACTTAGGCCCTTGTTATAATACGCTAGAGCTGTAGAGTCATAGCGGTTTCCGACTACCAAGCCGTTGGCATCAAGGTAAACCGTTGTCAGTAGCGATGATGCCATAAGCTTATATCCGTAGCCCAGCATGGGTTTCAAACGTGTAAATGAAAAGCAAAGCCTTGGATGCCAGCCGGAAAAAATAAATAACAGTATTGTATTGGCTGCATATGAAGTTATGCTTTGCGCTACCAACGCCCATACTCCAAAGCCCGAGAATGCCATGGAAACACCTACGGCTGCTGACAGTGCTGTTCCTATGATAGTAATAAAAAATATCTTTTTAAATTCAAGGTCTTTGATTAAGCGAGTTCTGAAAAAGGAGTTGAAGCTGGATAAAACAAAACCGATTCCAGATACACGAAGTACATTCGTTAACAGTGTGTAGTCGTAAGAGCTGTTTAAAATTCTTACAAACCAAGGCGCAAGTGCAAATACTATAAAGTATACGGCTACGGAAAAGACCGTATTGTAGTAGAACATTGAGGAATAGTCCAAATCATCTGCATCTCTTTTATGAATTAGCGCGCTTGAGATTCCACCGGTTACAAATACAGCAGCAATTGAAGTGAAAATATGTACTGCAGAAATAATACCGAAGTCATTTACCGAAAGTAAACGCGCAAGAATTATGGAAATAACGAGGGAGATGCCTTGTGAAGCGAAACGTTCTAAAAAGCTCCAAAATAAATTGCTTGACATTGCTTTATTAGACATTATCTCACCTCTTTTTATTTTTCCACATTCTTAATTTATTAAGACGGTACGCAAAAATACAACTGCGAACGTTTGGTGAAATCATTGCTTTGTGTATTATCCTGTCAAAGCCTTTGCATTGTTTGCGCTTTAAATTGTCAGGCGACAAAACCGGATACTTAACGGAAAACCCTACCGCCGAATCTCTATATTTTTTCCAGCGCTCCCGAACCTCTCCGGTGTTTTCGCTTTCGCAAATTATTGCATTCACTACCATTTTTAAAAAGATATAATATGAATATTTATATCTTTCGTAAAAGGAATCGGGGTATCCTAAACGCTTCGCTTCGGTAAATTCGCGTTCGGTAATGAGTTCAAATCCCTCTTGCAGCGGTTTGTTTTTTCTGTGTACGCGTGAGCCCATTACAATTCTGTGTAAAAGAAGCGGCTCATTTACTACTGCGATTTTAGGGCAGTGCAGACATAAAAGATGATTAAAGGAGAGGTCTGTTCCGTTATATTTATTATTCAGCCAATACTTAACGTTACTGTTTCTGACAAAAGCTGTGCGGTATAGCTTATTCCAGGAATCGGAAAGCCATAGCTCCACGGCAACTGTATCAAAGCAATTGGAAACATAGTTTTTATCAAGCGCATAAAAATCCTTGCTTGCCGACAGAAGAAAATCTTGCTCGTATCCGTTATCAAAGTCCTTCCTGCCGCAGGCAACAATGTCCGCGTTTGTCTTTAGTGCGGCTGAGAGCATTTTTTCAACAAAATTACTGTCAAGCATATCATCGGAATCGAGATTGCAGAAAAATTCTCCTTTTGCCATGTCAATTCCCTGCTGACGGGTATGGCTAAGACCTAAATTTTCACGGTTTACAAATATAACTCTTTCGTCATCGGTAAACTGATTGCATATCTGTTCCGAGCCGTCCGTTGAACCGTCGTTGATAATTATTATTTCTAAATTTTTATAACTTTGAGTTAATACACTGTTTATGCAGTCAGCTATATATTTTTCGGTGTTATGCACCGGAATTATTACTGTTACTAAGGTTGGTTTCATAAAGTTATCCTTTAATGTTGTTAATTTATTTAAAAATTATAAGGTACATATTTGTTCTGCACTGTACGCCGGCGTATTCATTTGCAGAAGTGCTTCCACTTCCGAAAACTCTACCGTTTTTCCTCTCGTTTGACGAACGAATTCATATAGCTTTTTCGCGTTTTCCTCTGCGGAATCCCATTCTCTGAGAACCAGTCCCAAAGGATATTTTTCTAAATATGACACACATACGTCATTTGCCTGAGACGAAAAGTGTACAACGGGTTTTCCGTATGAAAGGTATGTGATAAGCTTTGACGGTACGCTTCTTGAAACGCGGTTACCGATGCTGACCAGCACGTCAGCTTTTGCAATAGCCTCGTCAAGAATTTCCTGCGGCACGTAGCCGTGTTGAGAAATTCCTTCGGTTTTCTTTGCCGTTTCGGCAATTTTTCTTTCACAGTCTCCCTTGCTGTAAAAATCAAGGGAAGCCTTTGCGTAATTTAAATAGCTCGCGTATACCGAGAGAAGATGGTCGGGGGATCTGTACGACTGTTCGATAAGTCCGCCGTAAAGGAATGATACGGGAGCCATGGTGTCCTTGGAAATACCGGGCAGAGTTTTTTTCACCAATACAGGAATATCGGAAAGCAATAACTTGTCTCCGAATTTTTTTCCAAAAGTTTTTTTCCAGTACTCCTCGTGGCTTTGCATAACTATTATTCGGTCAGCGTAGCGATAATACGCTCTCTGCCAGCGCTCATGCGCTTTAATTGTTGCACGCTGGGAAACAGAATCGTTGCATATGCCGTCTCCAACAGAATCGAGCTCATAAATTATTGTTTTTGTGTCGGGGAAATTTTCTTTAACTATTCTTACTGCCGGCATTGTTTCAAGAGGAAATGATACAGATATAACTGTGTCAAACTTTTCTTTTCGGCAAATATTTAAAGCTACCTGTTTATAACTCTCAATTAAACGTTTGTTAAGATTTGGAGTAAAAACTGAGCGTATTCTTCTATACAGCTTAGAGAAAATATCCTTTTTTATTTTAAGTTGGGGATTTGGAATCGTGTATATGCTTTCCTCTATGCTACCGTTTTCATAACAAAGAACAAAAACATCATGTCCTCTTTTTTTGAGCTCGCAATAAATATTTCCTGCGCATATTCCGCTGGCGCTTGCTACTCCTATGTATTGAGAGGTAATAATTAAAATTTTACTCATAATAATCTCGCAGCTAACTAATAATGAATTGAGTAATATACTCTTTTTTGAACTTAGATTTTCTCGTAATACTTATTTATAAACTGCTGCACGTCCGAAAATTCTTCCGCGTGCGCTTTGATCCAATCGACGGGGCGCTCCCACCAACGGATTTCAAGTAACCTTTCAACAGTGGCGTCGTCGTATTTTTTCCGTATGGTTTTCGCAGGTACGCCGGCAACAACCGTATAAGGCGGAACGTCCTTTGTAACAATGCTTCCCATTCCGATTACGGCTCCGTCTCCGATTGTAATTCCTCCCTTAATCAAGGTGTTAGCTCCAATCCAGACATCGTTTCCGATTTCGCATTCGTATCCGTTTGACGTTGTTAAATGTTCCTTGAATTTACCTTCACTGACGTAAGAAACAAAATATTTATCAGAATAAAACGCCGGATGAGACGAGACGAACGTGCCGACGGGATGGTTGGCGGAAATAACTTTTACGTTTGAGCCGATTGACGTAAAACGGCCTATTTTGCATCCGGAAAACTCTCCGTTATTTCCGACGTAAGAAGCGTATCCCATCGAAGAGCTTGAAAAATAAGTCCCTCTTCCAAGTGCGTTTTTGCCTTCAAAGCTGCATTTTCCTAACAGCGTGTTTGAAAACGCGTTAATTTTGCACCTTTTTATCATTTTGATTTTGTAAAGAAGCGCAATTAAAATTTTAGCTAATTTTTTCATTCTTCACCTGTTATTTTTTTATTTTCTCGCGAATTACGTCCTTTAATCTGCTGAAAAATTCCTTTGGAGCGTAACCGAACATTTTTCGCCAGGACGCGTCAAGATATTCGTATTTTAATCTTCGGTGATTTGCCGAGTACTTCGGGCGGTTACCCTTCCAGGGACGGATTTCATCACTTTCAAGCTGATACATATTCAGCTGGTCTCCGGGAATTTCCTCTAAAACGTTAAGGCAGATAGGTCTCATAGTCATTCCAAAGGACGCAATTTTTTTATAAGGCAGCTCTGAGTTTGTGATAACGTACTTTTTACCGCCTGCTATGGTTTTCATATTGCTTAGGTCCATACAGATATCGTTTCCGGAAATACCGCAGACGGTATCGTTTTCATTTAAAACGCGTTCATAGAAAACATCGTAGTGAATTAACTGCTCGTACGGGCTCATTTTATATTCGGTGGGACAGCCCTGCATGAGCGGAACCTGAACGAAGGTAAGCGGAACGGCAGTTTTGTTATGCTCTCCAAAATCCGAAAAGCAGGTTGTACGGGCTTGATAAGGATATATATAGCTGAGCCCTTGGTCAACTATAAAGCTTGCGAAATACCGTCCCCAGCTTCGTGTCCATCCGGAAATACCTCTCGGCATTTTCGGGTTTAACTCGGGAAGCTTATCCTCGTGCGCTAAATACCAGATTTTAAAATTTTTCCATTGGCGCTGATTCCAGCTTTGTCCCCACGTAACAACCATATCACCCAAAAATACGTCGCTGAGAGAGCGGAGCGGAAGAAAAGGGAAGTGGGTGAAGACGTTTACACCGTAAGAGTACAGAGAAACACCGCAGATGCGCTCGTCATCTCCGTATGTCTCGTGAGCGCGGCAAACGTAGGAATAAAAATCCTCGGATACCACCAAATCGTCCTCAAGAATAATTACAGCTCCGTATTTCTCGCTATAATCACCGCACTGAACGATGTGCTTGCGAAGCCCCTGTCTTTCGGGAAAGCGTCTGATTTCGAGCGTTCCGTGCTCCCAGCTGAATTCCCTTGCTACCTTTTCGACCTCGTCGCTTCGGTTTGATTCATCAATACTTACTATAAGCGGTACGTCGGTTACGTCAAATTTAGCCTTACCTATGCTTTCAAGCAATCGTTTCATTCCGTCAGGTCTGTTATATCCGACTGCGACAATCGCTGGTTTTATCATATAAATTAACTCCTTGAATGTTGTTTTTATAATTGGTTTCTGATGCGCCGTCTTTCTTTAATGCAAATTCCGAGCAGGAAAAACACACTAAACATCAGGTAGGAACCGCCGAAAAATCCTCTGAAAAACACAAATGACGCAAATACTAAAATTATATCCTTAGCATAACTGTTGCTTGTTTTAAAGTAAGATTTCGCAATTAAACTAATGCCCCATATCAGCAAAAGGCTTCCGAGTATAACACCGAAGTGAATCCAAAGCTCAAGGTACAGGTTGTGTATGTTCCAATAGACAACCGGCCACTCTCCGTAAACGCCGTGTCCGAGCAGGGGTCTTTCGGATATCAGTTCAAAAGCGATTTTGTATAGATCATCGCGTCCGCCGGTTTCGCTTATCGTTGTACCTTCTATCAAATAATCAAGTATTCTCGTTGAAAGACCTGTTTTCCCAATAAGATTTTTGATTACCGTGAGAATTGAAATATAAATCTTCGGAATCGATAGAATAATACCGAAAACACAAACACCCAAAACAGAAAGAAGCTTTCTTTTTGACGAGAGAATGTGTGTTCTTACAAACTTTACCACAATAAAGATAATCAAAATAAAGAACGGACCGCGCGTTCCGAGCGAAAGCAGATACAGAAGTCCAACAACGGAGAAAAAAACCGCCGTAGCTTTTTTACTGTTAAACGCATAGTTAACCGCTAACATGATGTTAGGTAAAAGCTGGTAAGCGCGACTCATGTCGTCTGAAACAACGAGGCCGTTAGGTATCATATAAAATATCAGAAAAGCTGTTTCAACAATAATAGCCAGACAGGAGGCTTTACCGAGCAGGTCTATCATATATTTATCGGGAATTATAATAAGTCCGACAATGAACCAGCGAAGACATGGGAAAATGGTGTTCCAAAAGTTATTTGAGTTGGTAATGAACTTAGTGTTTTGCGGATAAAATACGAAGGTAAGAAGAATAGCCGACACCATGAAAAGCGGCACCAGCAGCTCTGTTACTCCGATTTTAGTTTTTCTCGCAATACACAGAAAAATGAGTGCTACGTATAAAACAAACAAAATGTACTTGCTTAAAAAACCGATTTTGGGAAGCATTGAAAATACTAACAATCCGTACCTTACGATATTTTTTTCACAAAAAGCAAGCAGCCCCAATAATATCTTTGGCAAGGTGTTTGAGGTTCCCGATACTGTTTGAGATATACGCAGGGATTTATTACTATATTTTAGCGTCATTTAGAAAATTCCTTTCAGCTATTAGCTAAAGTCTCAAAAAAAGAATTTACGTTGTTTACGTAACCCGAAACGTCAAATATTTTCTTTTCATATAATTTGAGCTTTATATCTAAACGCTCCGACGGAGTCAGGCAGCAGAGACGGTTTAATTTTTCTGCATCCTGTTCACGGTTACCGCACAGGATGAAACCGTCGCTGTCGGGCGTTAGGTATTCAAACGTATCACTTATCGAATTGATAATAACGGGTGTGCCGAGAGAAATACTTTCTACGATTTTTGTTGAAAATCCCGCTTTTGTCATTAAATTTTCATCGCGGTAGTTAATTGAAAAATCCGCCTTGGAAACCATCTTCAGCGTTTGTGCGTGGCTGTGTCTTCCAAGAAACCTGATTTTGGTTTCATTTTCAAGCGGCTTAGCATGGCGCGGAACTCCGGAGAGATAATCCTCTTTTGAAATTCCGATTATATCGAATACATATTCAGTGCCGTTTTCTGACAGGGTGAGAAATAAATCTATAACCTTGTCAAGTCTGTCCTTCATTCCCTTGGGCAGCGCCTCTCTTCCCGTTATTTTAAACGGAGTTCCCGCATATACAAACGCGGCTATGTTATTTGGTGTAAAATCGGGTTCGGTTTTATAGCTGTCAAACAGAGGTGGGAGAACGGTGGATACACGCCCGGGCTTACTGTAAAAATCCTGAATGAATTTGCTTACCGCGATAACTCCGTCAGCATATTTTTTGTTTATTCGGTGAAGATAATCCCAATTTATCTTCATTACGGTTTTTCGTATGGGGGATTGAAGGTCGAACGTGGGAAGGTCCGCGCAGTTAACGATGTATTTGACACCGTTTTTTTTGCACCATACGGCAATCATTTTAATCACTACCGCGTATGCTGGAGACTGATACGTTATAACGTATGGTATGGTGTAGGATTTTTTTATCTCATCAAGCTTATCGACGAGTATTCTGTACACCTTGCCGACTTTTAGCAGCCCGGCAGTATTCAGTGTATGCGGTAATTCCAAATAACCGTTTCCGTCGTTAAGCTTGTGTTGTGGAAGCAGCGCAAGCTCACGAAAGGAGTCGACGGCTCGGTTAATACCGATATATTCAACGTGAAACCCGAGATGGTTAAAGATTTTTCCGTTGTTTCTGACGAGATGCGACTGAACGTTCTCGTTTCTGAAATCAAAATCACCTATGTATACAATGCAGTTTTTCATCTTTCTACTCCCTCAAAAAATTAAGGCTACTCAAATTGTTGTGCACCCAGTTAAACAGCTTTTTAGATATAATGTAAATAGCTATCTGTAACAATTTTACTATTAAATAGTTTCCGTACGAACAGCATTTATTCTTTCTGAACTGCTTCCGGATATCTATCATCAGTTTTGTTTTTTCATTTCTTGCATATTTTTTGTATTTTCAAACCCAAGAGGAACTTTTTTACACGTATAGACTCGTCCGGATTGGTATCAAACTCGTTTATGTGTGAACTGACCGGAACGCAGTCAGGGGTATCCGTAAAATAATCTTCCGCGGCACCGCTTCCGCTCGTAAGCGGAATAACAAAATACACTTCATTTTCGATCCTTTGTTTATCATAACTTGTTCGGAATTATCAACGGCAAAAGCATAGACAAACAAGAGTTGCCGTAGCTACGTCTTGTTGAGATGACTTATTATTTTACCTTTGAACGGAACAGTTTGGTATACAGAAATCCCGCTATCTTAGTGGGAAGAATGAAAAATGCGATCTGCGTAATCACAACGTAAAGATAGTCGAAAAAACCCGCATAACCCATTTTGTAGTTGTTTTTGAATATACGGAGGTCTGATTTTACGTTGCTCCATTTTTTCTTTCTTTTTACTCTTGTATCACCGCATCTGAACTTGATAAGCGGTTCGTTTATGTTTCTGCATTTACAGCCCGCGAAAAGTATCTTTGAGAAAAGCTCAATATCCTGTGAGCGGCGCATGGTTGAGTAGCTGCCGTGCTCGATAATAACGCTTTTTCTGTACATAACCGAGGAGTGGTTGAACGCGTTTCTCCGTTTGCCGTAATTGTATATCTGCTCGGGCGTTGCCGGCATTTTCTTTAAGTCGGTTATATCGTGCGGGTTTTCGTCAAATTCGTACATATCCGAGCCTACCATAACGAGGTCGTTTTCCTGTTCGAAAAGAGCAAGCTGCTTTTCACAGCGCGTAGGCATAGAGAGATCGTCCGCGTCAAGCCTTGCAACAAGATCGTTTTTGCAGTGAGTAAGTCCTTCGCGAAGTGCAACACCGAGGCCGCCGTTTTCGCTAAGTCTTACAATGTTAAAAAACTCGTATCTTTCGGCATAGGAGGTTAAAACTGCGTCAAGCTCTGCGGTTAACGGACCGTCGGCGACGACGACGTAATCGTCGGTTAAAACTGTCTGGCAAAGCATACTGTCAATGCTTTGCTTTAAAAATTCGGGGGAATCGTTTTTATATAACGTAGTTAAAATGCTGTAATTTTCCATATCAAGTCTCCGTAGTATGTCTTAAGTGCCGTGCGGCAGCTGTGTCTGAATGGTATTCAAATTAATATATAGGTGTTACCCAGCTTTTGAACTTTTCGTTCTTTCCCTTTGCGGCATCGAGATAAGCTCTGTGAAGCGCGTCGGTGATTTTACCCGTTTCACCGTTTCCGACGGTGTATCTGTCAACTGATATTACGGGGGTTATCTCCATAGCCGAGCCGCAGAGAAACGCTTCGTCGCAGGTGTAAAGCTCGGTTCTGTCAACAGTTCTTTCTGATACAGCTATACCCATTTCCTTTGCAAGTCTGATAACCGTGTCTCTTGTGATGCTTTCGAGAACGCTGTCGGTAAGCATAGGTGTTACAAGAACACCGCCCGAAACCATGAAGAAGCAGGAGCCGGGACCTTCCGAAACCTTGCCCGCTTCATTAAGGAAAATGCAGGTGTCGTAGCCGTTTCTGAGCGCCTCGCGCTGTCCTACGCGGCTGTTTATGTAGTTTGCTCCGCATTTAATTCTTGGGGAGAGGGTTGTATCCGATATTCTTCTCCAGGAGGTAACGCAGCAGTTAAGTCCTTTTTTATTGTATTCCGAGCTTGTCCTTTTTTTCGGTATAGGAGCTACGAACATATCTACGGGATCCTCGGAGCCCCAGGAGCCAAAGCCGTCAACGAACAGCGTCTGACGTACGGAAAGGTTTTCGTCGTATTCGTTTGCCTTAATAACGTCAACGAGGGACTTTTTCAGCTCATCCTTCGAATACGGACAGTTTATCTGAATGAGACGCGCCGAGCGGAGCAGACGGTCATAGTGCTCGTCGAGTCTGAAGGCATAAAGCTGCTTTTCCTCGTCGTTCCAATAGCAGGGAATTCCTTCGAAAACGTTAAGACCGAACTGCGCTGTGGGCGCAAGAATATTGATTTTAGCATCGTTTACGTTGAGTATTTCACCTTTATACCATATAAATCTGTTTGCTACGTCTGTTTTCATTGTAATATTTCCTTTTGATTTTCATTTTGCTCCTGCGAGCGATCTTCGGTTATGCTATCCGAAACAGTAACTTCGTCCAAAACGGCTTCTGTGTTTTGCAAGGTGTTTTCTTCAGTTATGTTATCGGTGTTTTCTTCTTGACTTACCGAGGTGCTTTGGTTTTGAGAAACGGGCGCGTTATCGGTGTCTGACTGTTCCGACTGCTGAGAGTTTTTCATAGCCTCGTTCTTTTCCATATTTTCCTGTGTTTCCGAGACGTCGCTCATAGAAAAAACTCTTACAACCGTTAAAAACAGTACTTTTATGTCAAAGAGAGGGCCGTATTTTTTAACTTTATCTATGTAGATGTTGTCGTAATGTACCTTTTCGTCCCACAAAAGCTCGTTTCTTCCGGTTACCTGAGCAAGTCCGGTTATTCCGGGAAGCACGTTGAAGCGTCTTTTGTAAGCATCGTTTAAGGTATCGTATTCCGGAAAATGGCCGTAAACCGGAGAGCGCGGACCGACGAGAGCCATATCGCCTTTAACCACATTCCAAAGCTGTAAAAGCTCGTCAAGGCTTGTTTTGCGCAAAAAGTGTCCGACCTTTGTTATTCTCGGATCGTCCTTGAAGCTGTATACTCCGGTTCCCATGTTCTGAGCATTTGGGACCATTGTTCTGAATTTATACATATAGTAGTTTTTACCGTTTTTTCCTATTCTCAGCTGCTTAAAAACAACCGGGCCTTTTGAGTCGCACTTTATTGCTATGGCGATAATTAAAAGCACTGGTGAAAGAACGATTAACGCTACCATGGAAATAAGGGCATCAAATATTCTTCTGATTGCAAAGTACAAGATTATTCACTCTCCTTTATATGCTTGGTTATCTGCTTAACCATTTTATTTATATACTTAGTGTTTTCCGTGAACTCTTCTTTTGTAAATGACGGTAAAAGAGTTTCAAACTGACGGAGATACTGCATGTTTTCCGAAAAAATATCTTCGATTTCCACTATGCTTTTAATTTCTTCCGCATTGCAAAAGCTTCTTGAAAGTATAGCCGCGGTTGAACCTAATCTGTAATGCTCCATTATGATGCGCCTTGCCGGAATAAGTCCTTCGTCCAGCTTCGCAATTCCGCCAAAGCCGTAAGGAATACCCTTTGCCTTGAATTTGCGGCACAGATTTTCCACCACTCCGTTTGCTAAAAGCTCAAACATAAAGGTAAGACCGTAGCTGAGGTGAAGATCGTTAAGTCCGATATGTATTTCGTCGAGGAGAGGGTTTTCAAGAACATTGTCGATTATCTCTGCCGCTTCCTTTGTTTCAAGGAGCAAGACGGTATGAACTCTGTTGTTTACCGTACTTAAAAAGGCGTTAACCTCTTCTGCCGTTTTCCACATCGGAAGCATAATTCTTTTCGCGCCTGCCGCAATAACGTCATCTATTTCGCTTATAGAATTTTCATTCCAAGGGTTTATTCTTACGAGTAGCTTGGCGGTAGTAAGAACCTTGGAAACGGCGGAAACGTCGGATACGGTGTGGTGAGATTTCACCGTGTTCATGTTTTTTTGCCGCTCGTCTTTTCCAAGCGTTTCAAGATCAATCATAACGCGGTCAACACCGGTTTTCTCGGCAATTAATGCTACTTGGGGAATATTGGTGATATACATTAATTTGAGCGCCATCATCTTATCTCCTGTTCGTTGTGATAAATACATAATAGGACTAAAATTTGTAACCTACAGATATAAAATTTATTCTGCTAATAATATAAAAACAATATAAACACATTTATTATATCACCTTAATACAAGAATGTCAAGCAAAAGTTGCTTTGTTAACACTTTGTTAATAAAAGAGTTGGAAAACGTATGGTTATACCGTTATTGACCGGGTTCTCTCTTTAAGTTCAATGCAATAAAACAAGCACCCACAAAGGATGCTTGTTTTATTGGTAGAGACGGGAGTCTGAACCTAAAGCTGCCCCGAACCTATCAGTAATCGAATATTTGTGCTGTGCAGCTTCGGTCAATTCCTGCGTCATTGACCGGGTTCTCGCCTAATGTTCTATGCAATAAAAAAGATGCCCACAAGGAGCATCTTTTTTATTGGTGGAGACGACGGGAGTCTGAACCTAAAGCTGCCCCGAACCTATCAATAATCGAATATTTGTGCTGTGCAGCTTCGGTTGGTTCCTTGCGTTACCAACCGGGTTCGACAATATTGTTTTACGCAAAAAGATAAGCACACCCGCGGGTGTGCTTATCTTTTTGGTGGAGACGACGGGAGTCGAACCCGTGTCCGAAAACCCCTTGACATAACCTTCTTCGCAGACAGTCTTTTGTTTGAAATTCCCCCTCAGGGACGTGAAAAGACACACTTCCCGTCAAGGTAGCCCTTTTCTGCCTGATCGGTTCAAGAGCGAAAGTGCCGATGCAGGTTCACCACTGATTTGACGCTCCCGGGCGTTCGTGGTCCTACGCCTGTGGAACGGGCGGCATAAAGAGCCGCGGCACTGCAAAGCTTAGCTACTCCCGAAGCAGAGGGCTAAACTTAGGCAGCCATAGCAACTGTATCGTTGTCGTTTAATTTTTAAGTTGGGCAGTTTACGAGATTACCCGGCTCGCTGCGCTTATCATGCCTCAAAGTCCCCGTCGAAACCTTTACGTCCCCATAAAGCTTCCTAAAAGGAGCAGTACTATTATACAATAAAATCAGGATTTTGTCAAGTGGTATTTTTTGTCAAAATGCATTATAATTTTCTGCGAAATATACCGTGAAACCGAGAAAAAATGAGAATAACGCGAAAGAGTTTTTGCAGAGTGCAAAATACGTGCAAAAATCGGTCATTGAAAATTTACAGAAATTACGCGAAAATACTTGATTTTTTCCCGAAAATAGTGTAGAATAGTAACGATAATAAAAATTACCTTAAGGAGAAATAAAAATGTTGGTTTCAGCAAAAGAAATGCTTACAAAAGCAAAAGCAGGAAAATATGCGGTAGGTCAGTTCAACATTAACAACCTTGAATGGACCAAGGCTATACTTTTAACAGCACAGGAGCTTAACTCTCCCGTTATACTCGGTGTTTCCGAGGGCGCGGGCAAATATATGTGCGGCTTCAAGACCGTTGCAGATATGGTTAAGGCTATGATAGAGGAGCTTAACATCACCGTTCCGGTAGCTCTTCACCTTGACCACGGCTCCTACGACGGATGCTACAAATGCATAAAGGCAGGCTTTTCTTCAATAA
>JAZRDX010000110.1:0-1537 GCA_045660565.1 Eubacteriales bacterium | reverse complement strand
GATATCAAGCCTCACGAAAAGGTCAGCGCAAGAGAAGAGGCAAGAATCGCTCTGGAAACAAATTCGGATATCAAGCACTAATTAAAAACCAAATAAAAACTGCTAAGCTGAGATTTACTCGGTTTAGCAGTTTTTTTATTTTGATTATACCGTTTTAAAGCAGCGGTTTTATTTTTGCGGTTTTATTTTTAAAGGATATTTAAAAATCAGTTTTCCGCTTCCCATTCGGCAAGTGCTTTTTCAATTGCGGGCTTTATCGTCTCGGTAAATACTGCGTAGCCTGCATCTGTCTGATGCGCGCCATCGTTGGTATATTCTGCGTATATCTGTCCTGTGGTTATATCGTAAAGAGGAGTGAACAAATCAACGTAAGCAAAGCCGTACTTTTCTGCAAGCACCTTTATCTTTACGTTATTGAGAGCCGCAATCTCGTTTTTCTCAGCGCCCCAGTCCATACCCATAGCGGTAAGAGAAACAAGAATTATCTTCGTATTAGGAAGATTTTCTTTCATTCCCATAAGGAGATTTTCGTAATTTTCGAACATTGTTCTGAGGTTATTTCCGCCAATGAGCATAACCGCAACCTTAGGCTTTAAATCGTAAAGAGATACCTCTATTCTTTCCTCAACGTCAAAGGTAGTATCACCGCCGATGCCTCTGTTTGAGACCAAGTATTCGGGGTAGTATCTTTCAAGGTCGTATCCGTCTGTAAGGCTGTCACCGATAAAAGCAACGTCAACCTCATAGTCCGCATATTTCGCGTTTTCCTCTCGGTATTTTTCTCTCTTCATTTCGCGGTATTCCATAACGAGCTTTTCGTGCTCCGCTTTCTTTTCCTCTGCAGGCAGATGAATGAAGATTATATACCACGCGCCAAAAAGAAGCGCTAAAGCTAAAAATATACAAACTGTCTTTTTCATATTTCCTCACTAAAACAGGGGATACTGCAAACACAATACCCCCGCTAAAATATTTTATTTTTTCTGAATGTAATAATCGGTCAACGCCCCGTTTTCAACGAGAATACCGAGCACGATTACCGCAACTCCGAAAACTATTCCGAAAATACCGAGAATTAATCCCATTATCGAAATTTTATCGAAATATTTGAGGTTTATTCTCGAAATAACCGCAAACACGACGGCACAAGTACCGACGATAAGTCCGCCCCAGCCGAAGAACGCACATATTACGGAAACACCGCCGAGTATCGCCGAGATAAGAGACCAAATAATATACTTAGGTTTGTCTTTATTGAAAACCTCGTAGTATCTTTCCTCTTTTTCATTATTATTTTCAGCTTCGTCTGAGCTCACTTCATTGTAATAAGCCTCAGGGGCGGGGGTTGTAAGCGCAGTTTCTTCCGTATTCTGTACTTCTTCGCTATCCCAAAAACCTTTGTTTTTCATTTTATGCCTCCCTTCCGCTTTGTTTTTACTATATTACATTATATATCCATTTTTACTGTTTGTCAAGTTTTAAATAATCTCATTTTTTGAAATTTACCGTGAATATTCGGTTTCGTAAGTGTTAAAAA
>JAZRDX010000109.1:0-6326 GCA_045660565.1 Eubacteriales bacterium | reverse complement strand
TTTTATAAAGCTCTCCGTACTGCTTTATCGAAAAGGGAGAAAACATCTGTCCCTCCCCTTTTTCGTTCAAGATGAGGGTGGGGGTGTATCTGTTTTCAAGCGCACAGCTTACTATTTCGTCGAAAGCCGTCCAAAGCCTTTCCTTATCGGCACCGTCTCCCGCGCGGTAGCAGATTTGTCTTGCGGTAAGAGGAGACATACCGCCGTAAACCGCCATAAGAACGTTTTCACTTACCTCGCTTACAGACTCTAAAAAGCCTTCGTAGGTTTCTTCAAGCGGATTTTTCTTATCTTGCGCCGGCGGCATTTCGTAAAGCATCTGCGGAAGCAGCTGTCTTTTTCTGCTTGTTGTAAAATCGACGGGACGCAGGGCGTTTAATATTTTGTAGTCCTTATCGCAAAGCACCGCGTTTGAATATCTGCCCATTATCTCGCAGATAAGACGCCGGTTTGTAAGAAATCCCATTTCGTCGTAGGTTTCAAAAAGTATTTCCAGCGCACGCTCAAACTGAAGCTGGTGCACACCTACGATTTTCGCTCCCGTCAGGTGCTTTCTGACAAGCATACAGAAGTTCGGCGGAACCTTGGGGTTTTCAGGCGATGTTTCGGTTATTCCTATTCTCGCGGCGGCGGCTCCGGCGTTTATCTGAAGCCTTATATGTCTACCCTCTCTGTGAAGAAGCAGGGTAAGCTCGTCTTTTGAAGGCTGAAGAATTTTCTCAACCCTGCACCCCACAATTTTTTCGTTAAGCTCGCTCTCTACCGCTCTTAACATAAATGCGTCAAAGCTCATTTTTTATCTCCAAATCTCAGCTGAGTTTTTTATTTTAAATACTACCTTTTTCCTTTGCGTCGGGGTTAATAAAGCCGTCTATTTCACTCTTTTCGATTGCCCTGAATATCCTATGACTGACACCCCGATGCTCCTTTTCAAGCTCCGCTATCATCTGTTTTACTCTTTCGCGTTCGGTGTGCTTATCCATAGGGCAGGTGTTTTTTATTATCGGGATATTATTTTTGCGGCAAAACTCCTTCACGGTTTTTTCGCTCGTGTATATAAGCGGTCTGATAAGAGTCATTCCCCTCTCGTCGGGTGTGTTTTTCGGCCAGAAAACCTCAATTTTACCGGCATACAGAATATTAAGCATAAGCGTTACCGAAACGTCGTCCTTATTATGACCGAGAGCGACCTTGGTGCAGCCGAGTCTTTCCGCCTCGCGGTGAAGCGCGCCTCTGCGCATTTTGGAGCAAAGGGAGCAGGGAGAGCTTTCTTTTTTGGCGTTAAAAACCACCTCGGCTATATCGGTTTTAACAACGGTATGCTCGACGTCAAGGCTTTTGCAAAGCTCGGTAAGAGGTGAAAAATCCATATTGCTTAGTCCGAGATCAACGCTTATGGCTTTAAGCTGATATTTAACCGGGTAAAACCGACGCATAACCGCAAGCGCGCAGAGCAGCGCGGTTGAGTCCTTTCCTCCCGAAGCACCGACCGCAATAACGTCGCCGTCCTCAATCATTTCGTAGGCTTGCACACACCTTCGCACGCTCCCAAGAAGCGACGATTGATTTTCGAATCCGTTCAAGTTCTTCACCTCCACCTTTGATTTATTTATAATTTTGTTTTCAAAATATAAATTTTTTATAAAAGTTATTGAAAAAGCACAAAAAATATGATATAATGTAACTGCAATTGGATATTTTCACATAAGACAATGGAGGTACATCGAATGAACTACATTATAACGATAAGCCGTCAGCACGGTAGCGGAGGAAGAGAAATCGGCAGTAAGCTTGCGGAGAAGCTCGGTATTCCTTACTACGACAACGAGCTTATAAAAATCGCCGCGGAAGAAAGCGGGTTTGACGAAAAGCATTTCCGCGATTTTGACAAGTCTGCCACCAACAGCTTTCTCTATTCACTCGTAAGAGGTATGCAGTATAACACCCAGCACGGCTCGTCCTTCCAGTCCTTCGACGACTATATATATCTCGCGCAGGCAAACGCTATCAAAAAGATAGCCGAAAACGGTCCCTGCGTAATTATCGGACGCTGTGCCGACCACGTCCTCGCATCTTACCCTAATCTTATTAAGGTATTTATATACGCATCAAACGAATTCCGTATCCAAAGAGTAATGGAGCACGAGGGGCTTGACGCAAAGAAGGCAGAGGACTCGATGAAAAAGATTGACAAGCGCCGACAGAACTACTATTTCCACCACACCGACGTGCGCTGGGGAGACGTTTCGAGCTATAACCTTTGCGTTGACAGCGGCACCTGCGGTATCGACAAAGCGGTTGACGTTATTGCGGAGTATCTTAAAAAGTAATTTCGGAAATCACCGTATCCACACCTGAGTTTTCCGTTCGCAGCGACGCGAAAGCTATTCGGTAGCCACGGATAAGCCGTACCGTAAACGGTATTTAATCGCCTTTATATATGACCGGAGTCTTAAAATAGGCTCCGGTTTCTTTTTTCAGTCCGAGAGCGTATATACTGTCGGCAAGCTCTGCCTTTGAAAGCTGCTTTTTACCTTCGTCGGAAAGAAGCCTTGCGTCCGCTTTTTTAGTTAAAACGGGCAAGGGGATCTCCTTTTTCTTTTCGGAAAGATATTTAAGACCTTTTTCGGTCGCTCCGAGCAGCACGGTATATTCCGGAATGACGTTTTTCTCGCTTTCGGATACGTCAAAAAGCATGGAAATTATCTCTCTGCGAAGTCTTGCAAGGGTATATGTTTTTGTCGGAAGCGCGTCAATGAAGCTTTCGTAATCTGTCCCCTTTTCCGCCGCAAGCTTTATCGCGTTACGCACTCCGTTTCCAACGTCATTCGAATCGCTTAGTCTCAAATATCCGAGCACAAGCTGTGAAAGACCTTTTAGTCCCCCGTGAATCTCACCATCAGCAGTTTTCTTCGGAAGAAGTCGCTCCGCCTCAGCAGTATCGCCTCCGTAGATAGCCTTTCTCGCCGCGGTGGCGGAAAAGGGAGCGGTTCGGTGAATTACGTATGGGGTGATGTCTTTATATTTTTCGGTGTTTTTAAGGTATTCAATAGCCAAAATATCATTTCCGGTATCAGGTAGTTTTTCACCGTAAAGAGCTTCGTATACCCGTTCTCTTACAGCTATGAACGCCTCGCCTGTACCGCCCTCAATAGCCGCCTTCATTCCGTTTTCAAATTCGTCAGAGCAAATTCTAAGCGCCGTTTTTTTCAGTACGTCGAGGTTTCCGCTTTCCGAACCGAACGCAAGAACCTCCGCCTTTAAGCTATGGGATATATACACCCCCGCTGCCGCGAATTGCTCAGCCGCGGAAACAGAAAACGGGAACGGAAGCTCGAAAACAAGATCGGAGCCGTTTTTAAGCGCATTTTCCGCTCTTACGTATTTACTTTGAATAGCGAAATCCCCTCTTTGCACGGTGCTGCCGCTCATTACCGAAACGATTATATGCTCCGGAAAGGCTTTTTTTATCTCAGCTATAAGACACGCGTGTCCGTTATGAAAAGGGTTATATTCACAAATTACGGCTACTGCTTTCATAATTTTAAAATTTACCTCACATTTTTTCAAAAAGGTATTGCTTTTTTTCGAAAAATGAATTATAATATACCATTATATACTAATTTTTCTATTTAGTCAAGACTAAAAGACAATGAAAGGCGGAAAAATAAAATGAACGTACTCGTAATTAACGCCGGAAGCTCCTCTCTTAAGTACCAGCTTCTCGACACAAAAACCGAAAAAGAGCTCGCAAAGGGACTTTGCGAAAGAATAGGTATCGACGGAAGACTTACGCACAAGCTTCCAGACGGAAGAAAATTCGTAAAGGAGACCGCAATGCCGAACCACGCGGTCGCTATGCAGCTTCTCGTTGACGCACTCACCGATAAGGAAATGGGTTGCATCTCCGATATGAGCGAAATAAACGCAGTAGGACACAGAATGGTCCACGGCGGTGAATACTTCAGCTCAAGCGCCATCGTTACCGATGACGTTATCGCAAAGCTTGAAAAGTGTAAGGAGCTTGCTCCTCTCCACAACGGTCCCGCTCTTATGGGTATAGCAGGCTGCACCGAGGTTATGAAGGAGGTTCCTCAGGTTGTTGTTTTCGACACCGCGTTCCACCAGACCATGCCCGATTACGCTTATATGTATCCGATTCCGTACAGCCTTTACGAGAAATACGGCATCCGCCGTTACGGCTTCCACGGAACCTCTCACCGCTACGTTTCTGGTGAAATGACTAAAATTCTCGGCAAGGTAGAGGGAACTAAGATTATCACCTGCCACCTTGGAAACGGCTCATCCATCACCGCTGTTAAAGACGGAAAGAGCGTTGACACCACCATGGGCTTCACTCCTCTTGACGGACTTGAAATGGGAACCAGATGCGGCTCCATCGACCCCGCTATCGT
Source organism: Eubacteriales bacterium (assembly GCA_045660565.1). Lineage (GTDB taxonomy): Bacteria > Bacillota > Clostridia > Oscillospirales > CAG-272 > SIG673. The sequence goes on along the minus strand of JAZRDX010000109.1, from coordinate 1,911 downwards.
AACCTTCCTTATGGAGAAGGAAAACATGACTCCCGCTGAAATGAGCAACTTCTTAAACAAGAAGTGCGGACTTCTCGGTGTTTCCGAGGTTTCCTCCGACAGCCGTGAGATAGAGGACGCAATCGCGGCAGGAAACAAGAAGGCAATACTTGCCGACCATATTATGAGCTACGAAATCAAGAAGTACATCGGCTCCTACGTTGCGGCTATGGGCGGCCTTGACGCTCTTGTATTCACCGCAGGTCTCGGTGAGAACAACGTAGCGCTCAGAAAGGATTCCTGCGAGGGACTTGAGTACCTCGGAATCGAAATCGACGACGAAATGAACAAGAAAGCGTTCCGTCAGTCCGATATCGTTAAGATCAGCAAGGACTCTTCCAAGGTACAGGTATACGTAATTCCTACCAACGAAGAGCTTGTTATCGCAAGAGATACCGCCGCTCTTATCGGAGAATAATTTAATCAGACAAAAAAATCCTTTGCGGAAAAAGACCGCAAAGGATTTTTTATATTAAAGCCGTTAGCTCTCCGCTTCGTTTTTAACACACTTTTATAATTTCCGCTTTTTCAAGCTTTTCTGTTGAAATCACGGTAAGATTATCCTCAATGATAAATTTTTCAAGCGTTATCTTGTCGGATTTTGCCTTATTTTCTTCAAAAGCAGGTATACGGGTGCGTTTTTTCACGTCAAAAACACCGTTTCCGTTAAGCTTCGAAAGACTTTCGCCCGCCACCCACAAAAGGAGCGTATTCTCTTTGTACTCATCCGCTTCGTTCGGAAAAAAGCGTTTAATAAGCTCAAACGGAACCTCTCTATCCGCCCTCTCGCAGTCAACCCCGACGGGGCTGTCCGAAAAGGCGGCAATTGCCATCGTCTCGGAATGACTGAGCGAAAAGTGGATTTCGGGGTGCGATAAAGCATACGGTTTTCCGTTTTCAAGAGTTGCGTATTTTACGTTTTTCTCGTCAATACCAAAGCAGGCAAAGCCTGCCTTTAAAACAAGAGCCGCGGCAGTCAAAACTCTTTTTGCCGTTTCGCTTCTCGCCGAAATAATTTTGTTTTTTCTATGCTCGGAAATATCCGTCGGCATCTCGTACGGCACGTCGCTTACCGACATATAAAAAAGCTTTAACAAGCACACGCCCCCTTTCTTAAGCTGTAAATTTATCAAAATCAAGAATAGCCTTCTCCTTTTTCGGGGAAGGCTATTTTTTTAAGTCTTATTCCGCCTGATTACGCCTTGCCTACCGAACCGAAAAGCTCCATCTTCTCTTTTACGGTAGCCTTTATTGCCTCAAAGCCGGGAGCGAGAAGCTTTCTCGGGTCAAATCCCTTGCCCTGAAGGTCCTTGCCTGCCTCTACGTAAGCTCTGGTTGCCGCCTGGAAGGAAAGCTGACACTCGGTGTTAACGTTGATCTTGGAAACTCCGAGAGAAATTGCCTTCTTTATCATATCCTCGGGAATACCCGTACCGCCGTGAAGAACGAGAGGCATCTCGCCAACCTTCTCGCTGATCTTAGCGAGGGTATCAAAGGAAAGACCTGCCCAGTTTTCGGGGTACTTACCGTGAATGTTACCGATACCCGCGGCGAGCATGGTTACACCGAGGTCCGCAATCATCTTGCACTCATCGGGATCCGCGCACTCACCCATACCGACAACACCGTCCTCTTCGCCGCCGATGGAACCAACCTCAGCCTCGAGAGAAAGTCCGAGCTTCTCCGCAACGTGAACAAGCTCTCTGGTCTTTTCAACGTTCTCCTCGATGGGATAGTGAGAGCCGTCGAACATTATGGAAGAAAATCCTGCCTTGATACACTTGTAGCAGCCGTCGTAAGAGCCGTGGTCGAGGTGAAGAGCAACCGGAACGGTTATGTTAAGCTCCTCTATCATAGCCTTAACCATATCTG
>JAZRDX010000108.1:0-14627 GCA_045660565.1 Eubacteriales bacterium | reverse complement strand
GTAAACCGCCGGAATTATTATTCTTTTCGCATTACAGTTTTTGCCCGAAACGGTATAGGAAAGTCCGTCGGAATTTAAGGTAAAGATAAAGTCTCCTACCGATTTTTTACAGTCGGTAAAAACTGTGAGCTTTTCCGGATTAAAGCCGCTGTGCCACCCCGTAGGAACTGCTGTTCCGACGTAAAAAATATTTAAATCGCAGTCGTTAAACGCGTTTTCGGATATTACCGCAACAGAGCTTGGAATTACAATAAATTTAAGTCCTGTGCAGCCGGCAAATGCGTTTTTACCTATCTTTTCAACTCCGTACGGAATCTTAACCTCTTTCAGGTATTTAACTCCGTTAAACGTTTCGGCTGCAATCTCCTTAACGGGAAGTCCGTTATAGGTTGCGGGAATGTTAATACGGTCGCGGTTTTCATTTCCGAGTCCGATAACGCTATAAAAGCTTTTATCTGCGGAAAGCTGATACTCAAGGCTTCTGGTAATTCCGTCTCCCTCACCGGTGCTGATACTTCCCGAAGGTTTACTGTCTAAAACGAAGCTGATTTTATCTCCGCTTAGCTTTGCGTCAATATTTACTTTTACCGCGTCGTACGGATTAATGGAAACGATAAATCTGTATGTTGCGACACCCTCTTCGTTAAAGATTAAGAAAAAGGATGCGTCGATTCCGGTTACGTCTTTTTCATGGTATGACGTGGGAAATTCCTCTATATCAAAGCTTAGTCTATTTGTAATAAGTACTCCGTTTTCCCATACTGCGTTAGCATCCTTTACGTTAACGCGTATCGCAGCCCTGTCCGTTTCGGTAATTCCGACCGGATCGTAAAGCTTATAGTCAATAACGGCGTAATACTTCTCCCCTACAGTCATCGGAAGGCTATCCTTTAATTTTGCGTCAATATCTCCCGACTTATAATCGGCCTCCGAAATGAATTTAACCGACGACTGCGTTTTAACGTGCTTTTTGTATGCCGACTGCTTTTGACAGCGGAGACTGTCCTCCCAGTTTTCGCTACCGCCAACGTTAACGTATGAGTCAACGCTTACACCAATTTCTTCACCAAAGCCTTCATAAAGTGTAAAACCGACTGCTACGTAATAATCTGATTTTTTGTTGTAAGCGGTATTATTAACGGTAATTCCGTCAAGTGCGCCTGTATACGAGTTCTCCTCTTTTGTAATTTCAAGATAGTCGGTACCTTCTCGAGCCATAACAAAAATTTGATCCTCTATCGCCGACGCTCCGCTGAAAAATACCGTCATTTTGTGCATCTCGGTATCTTTAAGAAGGGCAAGCGCGTAGTAACGCTGTCCTTCAACGAGATATTCTTCGTCGTATTTACTAAGCTCCTTTATCGAAAAGCGAGATATTCCGCCAATCAGAGCTTTAACGTTTTCATTAAAAACGTCCTCGGCAACAACTATAACCGCGCTTTCGCTGTCTTCGTCGCTCCCTTTCTTTTTACAACCGGAAAAAGCAAAAAGCGAAATTACGGTTAGAAGCATCAGCGTAAGCAAAAATATCTTTTTAGTATATTTTTTCATATTTTTCTCCGTTATTCGGTGGTTAAAATATCTCCCACCTTTATTTTGGAGCCATTGATAAAGTCGGAAACCGCCATTTTTCGCTTACTTTCGGGAAAAACCTCGGTTATTCTAAGTGCTCCGCTTCCCGTTGCTACTACTATTCCGTCCTTTTTAGCCGAAATCACCTCGCCGCAGCATTTTCCCGAAGTATCAAATTCCGGTAATGCCTCGGCTTTTGTAATTTTAATTGATTTACCGTTAAATCTGCAAAAAGCATAAGGAAACGGCGTAAGCGCCCTTATCTGACAGGAAAGCTCTTTTGATGTATGGGTAAAGTCGATTTTTTCATCGTCTTTGACTATCTTTTCAGCGTAAGTAGCCTTATCTCCGTCCTGCGGCGTAAACACTGCCTCACCATTTTCAATGAGTTCAAGTGTTTTTAAGATTCCTTCGCCGCTCAAAAGCGCAAGTCTGTCGTGTACGGTTTCAAGATTATCGGTATCGCTTATCGGAGTCTTGAGGGTTAAAATCATATCACCGGTATCAAGCCCCTTATCCATCTTCATTATGGTAACTCCTGTCTCGCTTTTACCGTCCATTATAGCTCTCTGCATCGGTGCCGCGCCTCTGTATTCGGGAAGCAGTGATGCGTGAGCGTTTATACAGCCGTATTTCGGGAGACTTAGAACACTTTCGGGAAGTATTCTTCCGTACGCTACGACGATTATTATATCGGGCTGAAGAACCGTAAGTCTTTCAAAAAAGGTCGGCTCGGAAAGTCTTTCGGGCTGAAGAACCTCAATTCCCTTTTCGAGCGCGTATACCTTTACCGGCGACTGCGAGAGACTGTAGCCGCGTCCCTTTGGCTTATCCGCTCTGGTTACAACCGCCACGGGTGTATTACCGCTTTCGCATAGTGTTTTCAGCACCGAAAGAGAAAAATCCGGTGTTCCCATAAATACAATACGCATAACTTAGTCCTTATCCTTTCAGTTTGTTAAAAGCTTGATTTTAACTATTTTCTTCCACTTATGCATCATAACAAGCACAATACTTCTATTTCCGCACTTATACGGCATACCGTTTCCGAATTAAACACTGTCTTATTATAGTTATAGAACGTCTTTTTTCCTTTGAAATTATAATTCTTCAATTTCCTCGGGAGTAAGCATACGAAGTGCCTTATCGCTGTAAAGAACACCGTCAAGATGGTCGGTTTCGTGGCATATAGCTCTTGCGAGAAGGTCGGTTCCGGTAAGGGTATAATATTTACCGTTTCTGTCCATAGCCTTTACCGTTACCTTTTTCGGGCGCTCGGTAATTCCCCAACGGTTCGGGAGTGAAAGGCACCCTTCAACCTCATGCTGAAGCTCCTCGGAGCGCTCAATTATAACGGGATTTATCATCTCGTAGAGCTTACCCTTTTCGGTCTCAACAAGAACTACTCTGCGGAGCACACCAACCTGCGGGGCGGCAAGTCCCGCTCCGTTTGCCTTATGAAGCGTATCCTTCATATCGTCAAGAAGCGTTATAATTCTCGGAGTGATTTCGTCAACCTCGCGGCTGACCTTACGGAGCATCGGATCGTCGTCTTTTAATATCTTAAGTATTGCCATTTTTCTTTTTCCTTTAACTTTATTTTAATTTAACAACGTGTCAAGCGCTGTTTTAAAGCGTCGACGGATTAATATCTATACCGAGCGTCATATTTTTCGGCATAACCGAAAGGAAATTTTTAAGCGCTTCTCTGAATAAATCCCGTGTCCGCTTATTATTTTTACATTTAATTACAAGTCTTACGCGGTATTTTTCGTTAAGCTTATATACCGGCGCCTCAAACGGCCCGAAAATCTGCAGCTTTACGTCGGAATAGGTGTTCGATACGCGTTCTTTTATAAAAGCAAGTGTTTTATTAATCGCGTTAAAGCCGTCGCTTTCGCTTCCCGAGGTAACGGTAAACACCGCCATATCGCAGAACGGCGGGAACATAAGCGCGCGCCTCATTCCGATTTCGCTCTGATAAAACGCTTTATAATCCTGTCTTTTAGCTATATCGAGAATATTATGGTCGGGATTGTAGCACTGGATAAGCGCGTGTCCGTTATCGTCCCGTCTGCCCGCGCGTCCTACCGTTTGACAAATAAGCGAAAATGTTCTTTCGTTCGCTCTGTAATCGTCAAGGTAGAGCGACTGGTCGGCGGAAAGCATACCGACGAGCGTAACCTCAGGAAAATCGTGTCCCTTAGTTACCATCTGCGTGCCGAGCATAATATCAGCCTCTCCGGCTCGGAATTTTCCGAGAATTTCATCGTAGGAGAACTTACTTACCGTCGTATCGGCGTCCATACGTAAAATTCTTGCATCGGGGAAGATTTTTGAAAGCTGCTCCTCCGCAAGCTGTGTTCCGTAGCCCATAAAACGCATTTTGGTGTTTTTACAGCTCGGACACTCGGAAGGAACGTTACATTTATATCCGCAGTAATGACAAAGGAGGTATCCCTTATCGTTAAATCTTGAATAGTGGTGGGTAAGCGAAACGCTGCAATGAGGACACATAGAAACTGTACCGCACATCGGGCAGTTCATAAAGCTGTGATACCCTCTTCTGTTTAAAAAGAGCACCGACTGCTTTCCCTTTTCAAGGTTTTCCTTAAGCTCGCTGACAAGCCTTGCTCCGAACAGCGAAAAGTTACCTTCTCTCGCCTCTGTACGCATATCTACTATATCCGTTTTCGGGATAGTTGCGTTACCGTAGCGTTTTGTAAGCTCGGTAAGGACGTAATCGCCATTTACAGCCTTATGATAGCTTTCAAGCGACGGCGTTGCCGAGGCAAGAAGCATTGTAGCGTTATGCTTACCCGCTCTGAACGCCGCTACGTCTCTTGCGTGATATTTCGGGGAGGAATCGGATTTATAGGTATGCTCCTGCTCCTCGTCCATAACTATAAGACCGAGGTTTTCAAACGGCGCGAAAACCGCCGAGCGCGTACCTATACAGACGTCAACCTCTCCTCTTTTTATTCTTCTCCAAGCATCAAACCGCTCGCCTGCCGAAAGACCTGAATGAACGACAGCGGTTCTTTCTCCGTATCTTTCTGAGAAAATCTTTATCGTCTGCGGAGTAAGGGAAATTTCGGGAACGAGAAGTATTACTCCCCGTCCGTCCCTTATCACCTCATCCATTACCTTAAGCATAACCTGTGTTTTTCCGCTTCCGGTTACTCCGTATAGGAGTGCCGCCCGCGGTGCGTTTTCTTTAGTAAGTGCTATAACTATATCCGCCGCGCTCTGCTGCTCGTCGTTAAGCGTAATAGCTCTCTTAACACTTGAGCCAAGGTACGGTATACGGTAGCTTTCTTTCTGCTCACAATGGAGATACCCTTTTTCGGTAAGCGTTTTCAGCTGTGCCGCGGTTACCGAAAGCTCTCTTATAATATCGCTCTGCTCGGTTTTTCCGTTTTCTATAAGAAAAGAAAGTATTTCCGACTGCTTTTGAGAGCGGAATCTCTTTGCGCTTATAAGCTCTGCAAGCTGTTCTGCGGTAAGTGAGGTACTGTAGTATACGTTATATTTTATATTGGAAATCTCGCCCGCCGAAATATCGACCGCAGCGACGTTTTCATTTACAAGTGTAGCAAGTGCCTTTGACGCAATCTTACTGCCAAAGGTATCGCACAGCTTCTTTTTAGTGCAGTTTTTATTAAGCGAAATAAACTCGTAAAGCTTATATTCGTTTGAACACGAGGGATACATTTCGGGAAGCGGCGCACAGAGTGTTACCTGCTCGCTAAGCTTTGTAAAAACAGACGTAGGCGTTACAGTTCTTACCGCGTCTCCGACAGTACAGAAGGTTCTTTCCTTCAAAAACCTAACTACGTCAAGCATCTCGGCGGAAAGCGAAAAGCTACGGTTAAAAACCGAGCTTATCGGTTTTAAATCCGATATACGTCTTTTAATATCGCCATTTTCCTCGCCGCTGTTTTTTTCTGAATACTCCTGCCTCGAAATAACCGACACAACAAGCGCGGTTTCGGGACGGTTTCCGCCGCCAAACGGAACCGCCGCAAAGTCGCCTGCCTTAATCTCGGTATCTCCGTAGACCGCATAGCTATACGGATTATCTATTGCGTACGGCGCGTTTAAAACGTAAACCGACGCAACCCGAAAACGGCACTCGTTAAGAGTACCGTTTAAGCTACTGTATTCAGCGGACATTCTTTCCTGGATCCTTTAAGGATTCGTCGTTGATAACGTACTTGTGCTTTGCAAGTCTTTTTATAGCGGTTTTAACAGCCTTATCGTCGCGAAGCTCCTTGCTTATTATAGCTGCGATAGTTTTATCGGTCTCCTTATTGGCTACCATGCTTTCTGCTCTGTTGTACTGTTCTACGTACTCATCGGTTACAATTCTTGCGCATTTTGCCGCAGCAATGCAAAGAACGTATCTGTTGTACTTTCCGTCCTCGGAAAGCTGCTCTACGCCGGGGTTGATCATCATAATTCTTTATTTCCTTTCAAATATCCTTAAAGCTTATAAAATGTTTGTACAAAGTCGGGATTCTGCTTAATAGCCATCGGGTTTACCGATACTATACGCTTAATATCCTCTGCCGCCTGCTCTGCCTTGCCCTTTTCGTTTATAACAATGTAGTTATAGTACGGAAGGAACTGCATTTCACGCTTCGCGGCTGCAAGACGCTTGGCAATATCCTCGTCGGTATTGGTTCCTCTGCCGCGAAGTCTCTCATCAAGGGTTTCGTAGTCCGGAGGAGAAATCCATATAAGAATTGCTTCGGGGAATCTTGCCTTAATCTGAAGCGCTCCAAGTGTTTCTATTTCAAGAATAACGTTCTTTCCGGTTGCCTGAAGCTCTTTAATCGTTTTAATGGGAGTACCGTAGTAGTTTCCTACGTATTCCGCAAACTCCGCAAGCTCTCCGTTCCTTATCATTGACATAAACTCATCAACGGTTGCAAAGTTATAGGTTACGCCGGGAATATCGTCGGCTCTCGGCGCTCTCGTCGTTGTAGAAATAGAAACCGCGTAATCCTGGTCCTGTAAAAGAAGCTTTACTATCGTTCCCTTTCCGGTTCCCGCGGGACCGCTGATAACTATAAGCGAGCCTTTACTGTTTGTCATAAATTCCTCCGTTCTGCCTTAGTGGCAAATAAGATATATTTTAATGTGGTGAGTGTTTTTATAATATAGCTGCGTTTTACAGCAGTTATTTTCTTTTTATGGGATTAAATTCAAATCCGCGTTTTAAAGCCGTATTTTCGATGCCGCGCTACCGCTTTTCGGTAAATCCTACGCGTCGCCCTGGCTGTCCTCTGCTCCGTTAAGCCTTGACGAAACCGTTTCGCACTGGAGCGAGGATAAAATTATGTTTCCAACGTCGGTTATAAGCACCGAGCGCGTTTTTCTTCCGCAGGAGACGTCGATAACCTTTCCTGCCGCCTTACCGTCAATTACAAGTCTTTTTATAGGAGCGGATTCGGGACTTACAACGCTTATTATTCTTTCGGCGCATACCGTATTTCCAAAACCGATATTTACAAATTTCATTTTTTCGTCCTTTTAATTAAAGTATGACGTTTAAAGAGAGCTTAATACTTTTATTCAAGGTTTTGAATCTGCTCTCTGATTTTTTCAAGGAGCGTCTTTATCTCAACCACCGTCTTGGTAAGCTCAATATCGGAAACCTTTGAGCCTATTGTGTTTACCTCGCGATTAACCTCTTGGAAAAGAAAGTCAAGCTTTCTTCCGATCTCGCCGTCCGACGATATTGTATCATAAAAGCTCTTATAATGACTGTCAAGCCTTACAAGCTCCTCATCGATAGCCGTTTTATCAGCGAAAATGGCACATTCTGTTAAAATTCTCGCGTAGTCCGTTTCAATATTAAGTCCGTCAAGCGTAGCCTTAAGCTTGGTTTCAAGACGCTGACGGTATTTTTCCTGTGCATCGTCTGCGTGTTCTTTTATGAAATTAATATAACGCTTAACCGTTTCCATCTTATCGGTGAGGTCTTTTCTGAGGTTTTCACCCTCAAAGCGTCTCATATTCAAAAATGCATCGGTCGCTTCGGAAAGAACGGGCAGCAGGCTCTGAAAATCCTTTTCGCTGTCCTCTGCGGGCTTTTTAAAGGTAAATACGTCTTTATTGGACGCAATACGCATAACGCTTATATCATCCTTTAAATCAAACCTATCGCGCAACTTTTTAAGAGCTTCAATATAACGCTCCGCGTAAACCTCGTCAACCGTTATTTCGGACTCGGTATCCTCCACAACGTCAACGTTAATAAAAACGCTTATCTTTCCTCTGCATATTCCTCTGCTTTGGAGATACGCCTTTATCTTTTCCTCAAGGTGTCCGTATATGCTTGATATTCTTACGGTGCAGTCGAAAAAGCGGCTGTTTACCGATTTAATTTCAACCTTATAATCTTTACCGCCGTCCGAGCCTATCGCCTGGCCGAACGCAGTCATACTGTATGCCATATATGTTCTCCGCCGTTAACGCACAAAACGTTAATCTTCATCATTATAATTTTGTTTATATTATATATTGTACACCTAAAAAACAGCCGTGTCAAGCTTTTGTTCACAATTGTTTACAATTAGCGTACGTTATTTCCAAAAAACTTATTTATTCCGAGTCTCTGCCGCAGTGTTTTGCAGTAAGAGCTTATAACTCTTGTAAGCGCAAAATCATAGATAAGCAGTATTAATGCGCCGAAGAAATACACGTAAATAAGGTATTTGCGTATTTCCGCTTCGGGAAAAAAGCTTATTACTATAATTGAAAGAACGACGTAAGCCACGGAATACGTTACGTACTTAATCACGTAAGAAATTACCGCTGAAAGTCTTTCGGCAAGTGATTTTACTATTGGATAGTAGCCAAGAAAAACCGCAAAATAAACACCCGGCATCTTAGACGGAAGCAATAGCAGCGCAAGCGCCGCGGAAACGGCGTAGATTACCGCCGCACTTTTATATCCCATTTCAATAACAGCCAATATAATGCAAAAGGAAGCAATAGCCGCCGCCGTTAAATCAAGCGAGCCGAAAAAGCTTCCAATTAACATCATTATTACCGCTATCGCCGCTAAGATGGAGGAAAAAGCTATTCTTTTTGAAGCTTTCATAATAATTTTAACTCCATTTTCGGTTAAATTCGGTATTTAACAGCAGGAAATCAGGTCTCCACCGAGACACTCGCAAAGACAGTCGGCACAGATAAGAGACGTACAAACGTCCATATCACAGCAGCCGCCGCTACGTCTTTCGGGCGCCTGACGGTAGCCCCTTGAGTAGCTTTGCGCTCTTCCCTGCATACTTTCGTATGCCTGATTGTATTCGGGATTTCCCGGATCCATATCGAGCGCTGTTCTGAAATATTTCTGCGCGTCAAGGTACCAGCCTCTCTGCGAAAGGACACATCCCTTAAGGAAATACCATTCGGCGTTTCTGTCAGCGGCATTAATTGCGTCAAGTCTTATATCCGCCTCAGAAAAATTATTCTCGTTTAAAAGTCTTCTTATGTTCTGAAGCTCCGCATTTACATACGGAGAACCGTAACCTGCGTTATTATTTCTCATAAGCGTGTCGTAAGCCTCGTTTATCTCCTTCATTTTTTCTTCAGCGAGTTTTTTCATGCTGTCGTCCGCGAAATTATCGGGATGGTATCTTTTTGCAAGCTCACGGTATGCTTTTTTTATTTCCTCGTCGCTTGCATCTCTTAAGATACCAAGCACGTCATAAGGATCTCTGTCAGTCATTTTTGTAGCCTTTCATTTTATATTTTAGTTATCGGTTGTTATATGCCGCTGTGTTTTTAGACAAAATATGCTAATCGGTGTTTTTTTCTGTATTTTCTTTAGATGTGCCGCTGTTTTGTTTTTTCAGTATTTCGTTTACAAAATTCGGAATACCGAGAGACAGTATATTAAGAAGAATATTCCCGATGTCTCTGTACTTAAGACCGTAAGACTTAAGTGCTTTAACAGCGCTTTCCGTTTCGGAGCACATTGAAGCAAGGAGAAAATCCTCCGGAACAGATGTAAATCCCGCACTGATAAGCGGATTAAACGCACCGCTTTTCAGATCGTCGTAAAAATCGTCCATCGCGTCTACAAGGTAGATAAGTCTTCCGACGCTGTATCCAAGCAAGGAAGTCATTTCTGATTTTTTCTCGTTTTCTACCCCGTGTGAAAAAAGAAGAGAAAGAATTTTTCCGAAAACCGCCGCGCAGGCGTCGGGTGAATCGGAGCGTGCGTTTTCCAGAGCCGAAAGCTCATCAAGGTATGCCTTTATTTTTTCCGAAAGCTCAGGAAAATTATACTCGGGAAGCCTTTTATAAACGCGTTTTAGCTGTTTTCTCGTTTTACCGAGCGCGATTTTCTTTAAAAACCGCTTTCCCGTATTTTTATCGTTAAGATCATCAAGAAGCTTGTAATACGCAAGCACCACCGATGCTCCTGCCGCAAAACGCAGTGCTGAATTTTCCTCTGCGAGCGGTCTTTTCTTAAAAGGATGCAGTCCGCATCTGCCAAGACGTACTTTAAAGCCCGTTTCGTCGATCTCGGCTCTCAGCATAGCTAAAAAAACGAGATCATAGCTGAGCATAAGTGTTGAGGAAGCGCCTGCATAACGTTTCATAGTTTTGCAAAGCGCACAGTAAACGCCTTTATATAGCTTATATTCCGAAACCTTAAGCTCACCGTCAAATATTCTTACATATCCGAACAATTTATTTTCTCCGCTTATAATCAAAGCTTTTTAAAGACAGCACCCATATTCGCACTTTGGATTAAATAAAGCTTAGTTGCAATTCTTCTCATACGGATACTATCAAATATATATTATAATATACCATTTAATTTACTTCTCAATAAAGTTATGATAAACTTTTTGTAAATTTGGGTTTTTAAAAATAAAGTAAACTCTTTCTTTATAAAAAAATTAATAACTTTATACAAAATTTACAATTTACACTTTTATTCGCTTGCGTTTTATATTATAATGTTTACAGAATATTATTTTCCATTAAAGGAGATTTTTTATGAAACGTAGAATAATTGCTCTTCTTCTTGCATTATTTGTACTTATGTCATGCCTTTTAATTGCATGTGAAAAAGATGAGGACCCCAATAACGGTGAGGGTACCGGCGAAGGCAACGGAAGCGGCGAAGGTAGCGGAAGCGGCGAAGGCGACGGAAGCGGCGAAGGTAGCGGAAGCGGCGAAGGCGACGGAAGTGGCGAAGGCAGCGGAAGCGGCGAAGGCGACGGAAGCGGCGAAGGCGACGGAAGCGGCGAAGATGGCGGAAACGATGAAACTAAGGGAGACGGCAGCATTGAGCTTCCTATTGTACGTCCCCAATAAATAATCTTAACAAACACAAATCCTCCGTTTTTTCGGAGGATTTTTTGTATGCCTATTTCACGCGTTTTTGATATAAAAAATGAATATCCTCCCGATAACCGAAGTTGTCCGGAAATTACGGACATAAAGATTAACGGGAGGATATTTTTATTCCTTTAGAGAAAAAATATTTATAACACTTTTTCGCAAAAGAAATATTTTCGCGGTATAAACTCCATACGTCTCACACACCGATTTAAATTTACGGCTATCCGTAAAGCATCTCGCCTTTATCGTCTCAAAACCGCAAACTATCAATCAAAATCAAGCATTTAAAAGCCTGATTTCTTTCTCAAACGTACCGAAAAACCGCTTTAAGAGAGAAAAACACTCGTTTTTTCTATCGTAACCTTTCGGCTCCGACAATATTATAATTCCCATAAAACCGGCTTTTAATCCTCTGTTTTTATGGGAATTTTTGGTATTTAATTTATAAAATATATTTGTCTGCTGTCCGATGTTTCCGCTTTCTGAACCTGTACTGACGCAATCAGAATGCCCATTCTCCGTCCTTGAAAATCTGAACGTGTCTGCCGTCGCGCGTATGAGCAACTATCGAAAGGTCCTCCGAGCCTATCATGAAGTCCTCGTGGATAATAGACTCGTTTATGCCCTTTTTACGGCACTCCTCAAGCGTATACTTATCAAAATCCTTTATGCAGTTTGCAAAGCCCTCGCCGAGCGCAAGATGGCAGGCTGCGTTTTCATCAAATAACGTATTATAAAAGAGTATTCCGCTCTTGTTTATGGGCGATGAGAACGGCACGAGCGCACATTCTCCGAGATAAGCTGCTCCCTCGTCCATTTCCGTCATTATCTTAAGAAGCTCGCCGTTTTTCTCCGCATGTGTTTCGACAACCTTACCGTTTTCAAATTTGACGTAGAAATTTTCAATAAGCTCTCCTCTGAACGAAAGCGGCTTCGTGGAGTATACTATTCCTTCTGCCTCTCCTCTTTTCGGGGTTACGAATATCTCTTCGGACGGAATGTTAGCATTAAAGAAGTTTCCGAGAAGCGTTGTTTCTCCGCCGCCCATAAAAAGAGCGTCCTCAATAAGACCTACTTTAAGGTTTGTTCCGTTTGACGAGGTATATTCAAGTGTTTCAATACCGAGAGAGTTAAGATAATCGCATTTCTTCTGAAGGTCAAGATTGTGATTTTTCCAGTTCTCGATAGGACTGTCGCTTCCGTCGGGATTAACTCTTGACGAAATGAGGATTGCCTCCCAAAGTTTTTCCTTAGCCTTCGCTTTACTTAATCCGGGGAACACCTTTTTCGCCCATTTCTCTCCGGGAACCGCGGCGATACACCACTGATATTTATTATCCATCGCGTCTCTGTACGGCTTTATAACCTTATATCTCGCCTGAGACGCCTTTTGATATTTCTCCTGATTAATTCCCTTCATTCCGTCGGGATCCTCGGAAAGCAGATAAATCATAGCCGGAAGAACGTCAAGCCTATGCTGAAGCTTCGCTTTTTCCCACTCCTCTACCTTAGACATAACATCGAGACTGCGCCCCTTGGCATGAAGCTTTGAAACGGGCTGATGCGACCATTCGACGTTAACCTTTGACGCACCCGCCTTGTAGCATTCACTTACCACCATTTCAACAAATTCGGGGCAATCAAGCTCAGCCTGAACGATAACCTCCTGCTTCTTTTTAAGATTAATTCCAACCTTAACTATAAGCTCCGCATATTTTTTAAGAACGCTTTTTTTCATCGTTATTATCTCACTTTCTTTAAAATATCTTATAAAAAACGGGGACGATGCCCCGTTTTTAATTCTTTAATATTATATCTCGCTTATATGTTTTTAATCAACAAAACGGATAATTGATGTTACTTCAAAGCCACTGAGTAACTTTTCAAGCTCGTACTGTGTCATTTTTTCACTCACAAAGGAGCTTTCACCGTCCTCAAAAGATACAGCCTTTACGCCGCTAGGAAGCTTTTCTCCCTTTACTCGGCAGTAGAACACCATAGGTACGCTCTTGTAGTCCGCAAGAGTACTGTCGTCTGCGCGTTCCCACCTCGATGTAGGAATCTGACCTACGTCAAGATGCTTTACAACCTCGATAACGTCCGCAAGAACCGCTCCCGCAGTAGGAATACTTCCTGCGCCCTTACCGTAGAACATAAGCTCCCCTACCGCTTCTCCCGAAACAAGTATACCGTTAAATACGTCGTTTACGTGAGAAAGAGGGCTATCCGCGGTTACCATTCTCGGAGAAACTATGATAAACACCTTGCCGTCAGCGGTTTTCTCGGTTCTTCCGATAAGCTTTATAGCCGCGTTAAGCTTTTCAGCGTCTCCCGTGTCTCTTTTAGTTATATTTCGTATACCTTCGGTATGAACCGCGTCGCTATTATAGATTTTACCGTATGCAAGCGCGGAAAGGATACAAATTTTACGGCATGCATCTATTCCGTCAACGTCAGCGGAGGGATTAGCCTCGGCGTAACCGAGCTCCTGCGCTTTTTTAAGTGCCTCATCAAAGGTTTTACCGTTCTGAAGCATGCTTGTAAGCATATAGTTAGTCGTTCCGTTAAGGATTCCGTTGACAGATATAATATTATCGGAGGAAAGAGACTGTCTCATAGGACGTATGATCGGTATTGCGCCGCCTACCGCCGCTTCAAAGAGATATGCGACTCCGTTTTTCTCCGCTGTTTCAAGAAGAACCTCACCGAAATTAGCAACGACCTCTTTGTTAGAAGAAACGACGTGCTTTCCTGCCTTAAGAGCCGCAATAGAAAAATCAAACGCGGGATGCGAGCCGCCTATCATTTCCGCAACGATAGAAATTTCGGGATCGTTTAATACAATATTAAAATCCTTAATTATTTTATGTTCAAGCGGGTGTCCGGTGAAATCTCTTATATCAACGATATATTTTACCTCAACCTCTTTGCCGGTGTCTTTAAGAATAAGCTGTTTATTTCTTTCAACAAGCTCTACAAGACCTCCGCCTATATTACCGAAACCTATAACGGCAATCTTTACCATATTTTAAACCAACCTTTCAAAAGTAGCTGACATACAAATCCGCTATAATTAAATACATTGTATATTATATCATAACTTAAATTTAAATTCAATAGATTTCATAAAATTACCCTAAATTTTCGCACAAAAAAGATATTTTTCAAAAATTTTTTCTAAAACGAATAAAAAAATAAAAAAAATCAAAAATATTATCGAAAAGGTATTGACAAAAAGGAAAATTTATGCTATAATCTCTATCGTTGATTTAATGCGGCATCGCCAAGCGGTAAGGCAACGGACTCTGACTCCGTCATTACCTAGGTTCGAATCCTAGTGCCGCAGCCAAAAAATAACAGTCCATCTTGTATGGGCTGTTATTTTTTTCGCTAAAGTTTATATGAGAACCTAGTAAACGCTTGCGTTTACGATTTTGCGCTACACCATAACATAGACAACCACCGAGCCTCGGCGCAAAATTCGGTTCAGAATCCTAGTGCCGCAGCCAAAAATAAAAGAGCAGTTTTTTCCTGCTCTTTTATTGTGTAAACGAAAACCACGCGATAGTCGCGTGGTTCAAAAGAGGCTATAGCCGATGAGTAGAAAGCAGATAAAAAGATAAGTGTAAATCTTTTTGTGTGAAAGGCTCCCTCTGGGAGGGAGCTGTCAGCGAAGC
>JAZRDX010000107.1:0-4178 GCA_045660565.1 Eubacteriales bacterium | reverse complement strand
ATGCGGCATTATGCAGTACACGTCGATAGCGGCGGTACCGTTTACGGTTTCCTTTCTGACCGTATCACTGCCATTTATTTTAAAGGATATTTTGTCGGTTATTTTTGCTTATTTTTTAAGTCTTAAGCTAAAAAAATATATTTAAGCGCTTTTTTGTATACAAAAACGGGAGGCTGATAGCCTCCCCTACAATGAATTACATCTTTTTTTCGTAGGGGAGGATATTATCCTCCCGCTTTTCTTTTTAAATTAATTTATTCTGCGTATTTAAAATCAACCTTGTAGCTTTTTAAAACCTCAAGATACGCCTTTGCCTCTTTCTTTGCTGCGGCAAGGTCAAGCTCAAGATAGTTTCCACACTCTTTTCTTGTGTTTCCGAACATCTCTCCGTCGTGGCTCACTATATTTTCAAGCGCTGTAAGCGTTTCCTTAAGCACCGTTTCGGGAGACAAATCGCGCACAAGCAGGTAAAAGCCGGTTCTGCATCCCATAGGACCGAAATAAATGACGCTATCCCCTATCGCTGAGTTTCTTATATAAGTCGCGAACATATGCTCAACCGAGTGCATGGTTACGTTATCCATATAATCACCCATATTCGGTTTTCTGGTTCGCATATCGTAGGTTGTAATATCTCCGTCTATTCTTGAAATATACATACCCTTTTCTATAAAATCATGGTCAACGTTAAAGCTCTGTATTCTGTTCATTTTCGTTTCCTTTGTTTATTTTTTGATTAAATCAAAGCCTCCCCTTGCACAGGGGAAGCTTTTTTTCTTATTTGTCTATGTAATAAGTAAGGTCTCCGTAACTCGGTACCGGCCAATATTCAGCTGCCGTAATTTTTTCCATAGCGTCAATGCATTCACGAAGTTTTTCCATAATCGGAATAACCTTGTAGCAGAAGCCTTCTGCCTGTGCCTTATGGTCGCCTGCCTTTATTGCCTCGGAAATAGCCGCTGAAAGCTCTGCCGCGGTATCAAATGCCGTCTCGTTAAGGGCATTAAGCTTTTCAACAAGCTCAAATTCTATCTTACAGGAAATGTTTTTACAAACGGAAAGCTTATTCTTCGCGGTTTTTGCGAGAGCGGAAATGTATTTTTCAACCGAGGGAATATACTCGCGCTTTGCCATTTCAACCATGGTAAGCGCCTCGATATTCAGTGTTTTAGCATAGTTTTCGTAAAGAATTTCCTTACGGGACTCTATTTCGGTACGGCTCATTACACCGTTTCTTTCAAACAGCGATATATTCTTCTCTGCGGTAAAGGTACCGAAGGCGTCGTATGACTTCTTTATGTTCGGAAGTCCTCTTCTCGCCGCCTCCTCTTCCCATTCCGCGGAGTAGCCGTTTCCGTTAAATATTACTCTCTTATGCTTTGCAAAAGTTGTCTTTATTATCTTTTTAACGTCGCTGTCAAAGCCTTCCGAGCCTTCAAGCTTATCGGCAAACTCACGGAGCACATCTGCGACCGCCGTATTAAGAACTATGTTCGGAAGCGCGATATTCTGGGACGAGCCGAGCATTCTGAACTCGAATTTATTACCCGTAAACGCAAACGGCGAGGTTCTGTTTCTGTCCGCAGTGTCCTGTCTGAAGGTAGGAAGCGACGGAACACCGAGGTCCATCATTTTACCCTTTGACTGCTTACGCGATTTACCCTCGACGATAGAATCGACAACCGCCATAAGCTCGTCTCCGATAAACATTGAAACGATAGCCGGGGGCGCCTCGTTTGCGCCGAGACGGTGGTCGTTACCGGCAGATGCTACCGACATACGGAGAAGGTCTGCGTATTCGTCAACCGCTCTTATAATAGCCGCGAAAATAAGGAGGAACTGTAGGTTTTCCTCGGGTGTTTCACCGGGATTTACGAGGTTTTTACCCGAATCAAGCGAGATTGACCAGTTATTATGCTTACCTGAACCGTTTACTCCCGCGAAAGGCTTTTCGTGCAGGAGACAGACAAGGCCGTGCTCCTCGGCGATCTTTTTCATATACTCCATTATAAGGAGATTCTGGTCTACCGCAAGGTTTGTAGTAGCGTATATCGGTGCAAGCTCGTGCTGAGACGGAGCCGCCTCGTTATGCTTTGTTTTAGAGTTAATTCCGAGAGACCAGAGCGCATTGTCAAGGTCGTGCATATACTTGCTTACCCTTGTTTTCAGCGTTCCGTAATAATGGTCCTCCATCTCCTGTCCCTTAGGTGCCGGGGCTCCGAAAAGGGTTCTTCCGGAATATATAAGGTCCTTACGTTTTCTGTAATCCTCTTTATCGATAAGGAAATATTCCTGCTCCGCTCCAACAGTGCTGCACACTCTTTTTGACGTTGTGTCTCCGAAAAGTCTTACTATTCTGAGCGCCTGCTCGTTTATCGCGTCCATTGAACGAAGAAGCGGTGTTTTGGTGTCAAGAGCCTCGCCCGTGTATGCGCAAAACGCTGTAGGTATGTAGAGAGAGCCGTCCTTTACGAATGCGGGAGATGCAGGATCCCATGCGGTATATCCTCTTGCCTCAAAGGTCGCTCTGATACCGCCTGTCGGGAACGAAGATGCGTCAGATTCACCCTTTATAAGCTCCTTACCGGAAAACTCCATTATAACCTTACAGCTTCCGAACGGCGCGATAAACGCATCGTGCTTTTCAGCAGTTACACCCGTAAGAGGCTGGAACCAATGGGTATAGTGGGTAGCTCCCTTTTCAATAGCCCAGTCCTTCATCGCGTTAGCAACGCAGTCGGCTATGGTAGGATCTATCGCTTTCCCCGTAGCGATGGTTTTAGTTAAGGATTTATAGACCTCCTTTGGAAGTCTTTCTCTCATAACCTGATCGTTAAAAACCATATTTCCGAAAATTTCAGGCACGTTAATCATTTATCTTATCCTCCGTTTTAATAAAGGGCGAAAGCTAAGCGCTTCGCATAATTTTACTTTTTAATTATACACAAAATTACATTCTTTGTCAATATATTATAAAAATATTTCTTTTGAAAGTATTTAAGGCAGAGCCGTCGGTGGCTCTGCCTTTGTAATTTTTTAAAATCAACAGCCGATAGCGGTAAAAACGCTTACGCCGTCTTTCCTTCCGGGTACTTTACAAGAACCTTGCCGTTTTTAATGGAGTAAAGCACTCCGTCCTCCGACGTGTAATCCATATTGTACTCCGAAACGGTTATCTTTTCAAGCGCGGTACAGCCGTCAAATACAGATACGCCGATGTTTTCCACAAGATTCTTAATCTTAATTTCGGTTATACCCGTGCAACCGTAAAAGGCTCTGTCGGAAATATTTAAAACCTCTCCCGGAAGCTCTACAACACCGACAAGCGAAGCACAGCCCTCGAACGCGGATACGCCAATATGCGAAAGCTCTGACGCAAGCGATGACGTACCGAAATCTACTTTGAAAAGACTTGAGCAGCCGAAAAACGCTTTGTCTGATATAACTTCAACGTTGTCTCCGAGCGTTACGTTAAATAATTCCTTACAATTCTCAAAGGCGGAGTCGGAAACTGTCTGAACACTGCCTTCAAGCTTAACACGGAATAAATAGTCGCAACCGTAAAACGCATATTTACCAATGCTTTGTACGTCTCCCGAGACGCTTATCTCGTCTATTTTATCGCAGTCGTAGAAGGCGTAGTCCCCTATCTCGGTTACCTTTCCTTTTACGGTTACCTCTCTTAAGGTATCAATATCGTAAAACGCATACTTGTAAACGGGGTAGCTAAGACCGTTGTAGTTTTCGGGAAGTGTTATATCCCCGCCCTCACCTGCGTACTTAACGAGATAACGAGTAATGTAGGTGATTTCCGGCTGATAAACGTAAAACAGGTAGTCGCCGATCTGCTTTACGCACGAGGTTCTGTGAATTTCATCTACGTAATATCCAAGATAGCCGTTTTGTGTACTTCCCTTTGTAACGTAATTATATTCCTGAACGACCTCTATAAGAGAAATACAGTCGTAAAACGCTTTTTCGCCGATATAATCCAGCCAGACCTTCGTTATATCAACGCTGACAAGACCGTGGCAGCCGTAAAAAGCATACTTGTAAACGGGGTAGCTTAGACCGTTATAGCTTTCGGGAAGAGTTATAGCTCCGCCCTCGCCTGCGTACTTTACGAGATAACGTGTAATGTAGGTAATATCCGGCTGATAAACCTAAAACAGGTAATC